>JAJDZL010000111.1 GCA_022824665.1 Gammaproteobacteria bacterium
TGGCCGTTGTATGAATTGTTCTTGAAAACCGATCAGAGTGCCAAATTTCATGCGCACTTGTCTCTGACCTTGACGCTCGCTTCGACCATCTTCGCGAATCAAGTGTTGTGTACGGGTCGTGCGTCGGTCAGGCGGAGCCCGGCAAGAGGTTTGGGCGAGTGTTGCAATCGCCTCAGTGTTTGTGCAACGTTCTCAAATTCACGCTGCCACGGATAATACTGCGAGGCAGAAAGCCACACCTTCTTACGGTTATTTTGATACGAGCCGCAACTGATTGGCCCGCATCCAGTGAATTGAGGGTGCGATAGCGAAAACTGACAAAACGCCGCGCCGCCTCACCGGTTTGCTGAGCGCGCCGCATCGAGTTCTTTTTCCTGCAGCTCGGCTGCCGGATACAAGGCGATCCAGCTTGCACCCATAACACCTGCACCCGATACGGCAGCCGTCTCGAATTGCCCGCCCGACTGTGTATTTATGGCATCTTTGCCTGTTCGTACGCCTGTAGCAGCATGCTGTGGAAATGATGGACCGCATGCTCGCTCAATCCGCTGCTCTCATCGGGGTCTGCCATGTAACGGCCCTGTTCAAACGCCGGTGTCCGCATGCCTCGCTGAACGCTTTCAACAAGTGCAATGTCTTCGGGCTGCAAGACCTCGTCAATAAACTGAATGGCCTCCTTTTCATCATCATTGGGTTCGGCAGTCTCCAGAAAGAAATCGAAGACTTCGTAGGTTTCGGTTGCACTGACCGGATAGAAGCGCCACGCCATGAAATTGCCGCGACCCGGGTATCGCATCAGTGTCATATTGGGCCACAGATACCACACTGCATGATCGGTTACACTGGCATTGTCGATGTTGTAGGCAGCATTGTCTTGAGCTTTGGCTTTGGCCATGTGGCTCGAGTAAATGCCGTGCGTTGTCACTTTGTAGGTCTGCATGTCAATCAGTGAGCAAAAATCGCGATGCGCGACCGGACAGTGATAGCACTCCAGGAAGTTGTCGACCACTGCTTTCCAATTCGCTTGAATGCGATAGGTTAATCGATGGGCAAACGTTAGATCAGCGATATCCGGTGCGAAACTTCTGATTTCATTTTCGAGGTGCCCGGTTTGTGCCGCGAGTGACGGTGCGTTTGGATCAAGGTTCACGAATACGAAATGACAGAACGTTTCGAGACGAACCGGGGTAAGGCAAATGTCCTTGACATTGAAGTTCTCCAGAAGTTCGCTTCTGCGAGCCTTGAATAACGAGCCGTCGAGCTTATACACCCACGCATGATAAGGACAGGTAATGAATCGCGTCGCGCCTTCACCTTGCAGCAGCTCATGGGCCCGGTGCTTGCAAACGTTGTAGAACGCCCGAAGTTCGCCTTCATCCGTGCGCACAACCAAAATACTTAGGCCCTGAATGTCCGACGTCACATAGCTGCCGGCGTCGGCCAGTTTTTCTTCGTGACAGACAAACTGCCATGATTTTTGGAAGATCTGCTCTTTTTCCACTTCGAGAAAATGCGGGTCGACGTAACAGACCTTATTGATGGAACTGGAACGTTGCGGTACAGGATCAAAACCCCTGCGGAGAAGGTCAATCTGCTGTTGGCTTAATGCTGCATCCATCAGTGCTGATTACGGTTCGATTGCTGAGTGTGAATGAGTCAAACAAGCACAATATACTCGCGAAACCATCATACAACATGATATTATTCGCCAAATATCTGTAAAAATACGACATCTACGCATGGACAATGATTTTCAATTTCGTATTGGAATGCTTTTACTGCCTGAGTTTAACAGCAATGCGGCGTTCTCGTTCATTGATCCCCTGCGCGCAGCGAACTATATCCGGGGGACCGCCATCTACCGCTGGCAATTTATTTCACTGGACGGTCAGCCGGTATTGGCCAGCAATGGGGCACGGGTTGGCGTCGACGCTGCGGTGAGCGACTCGGCGGCATTCGATTTGGTTGTAGTCAATGCGAGCTGGGCGCCCGAAAGGTTTCAATCCTCCGAGCTTCGAGCGTGGTTTGTCGCATGTGTCAGGCGCGGCGCGACACTGGCGGGCATTGATACCGGTGCATTCGTACTTGCCGGAGCAGGGCTCATGGATGGTTATCGGGCGACGGTTCATTACGAACACGGCGGTGCTTTTCAGGAGCTTTTCCCGCATTCGGTCTTCGAGGAGGTGCTTTATGTAATTGACCGCGATCGGTTAAGCTGCTGCGGAGGAACGGCGGCCACTGATCTGGCTCTGCGGCTGGTGCAAAGCCACAATGGGTTGGTGCTGGCAAATGCATCAGCAGTGTATCTGTTTAAGGACCGGTATCGAAGGGGCGGCGAAGCACAGGTTCAACATGACCGGGAACCGGTCGGCTATGCCATGCCGTCCAGCCTGCTGGATGCGGTGATTTTGATGGAGCGAAATGTGGAAGACCCGTTAAGTCCAAAAGAAATTGCCGCCATGCTGAAACTCTCACAACGGCAGCTGCAACGCTTATTTAAACGGCATACGGGAACCACACCGATTCGATATTACATCAATATTCGGCTGAATCATGCGCGCGGCCTGGTCACGCAAACGAATATGTCTGTTGCCGAGATCGCCAGCAGCTGCGGATTCGGAACCGCGGAACATCTGTCAAGAGCCTATGCAAAACACTTTCATATCTCACCCAGTCGGGACCGGACTCAAGGGCGGATTCCGTTTCAGCTGCGCTCTTATCCAGCTTACATTGGAGCATAGCAGGCGGAAAAGCGCGTTGCAACGCGAGTCGGTCACACAAAGTTTAATGGTGCTTTGCGAAGCGCTTGGCGCTGCTGCGCGTCTTGCGGCGGGTCCTCGCCACAAAACGAAATCTCAAACCGGTTGTCCAGCTGCATTAGGTGCTGAATTTTAAGCCCGGATTGGGAATCTGGATGACCTTGTCCACCATCACTCGCGTACGGTCTTCAACTTGAATGGTCGGGGTGAGTGGATTCGAACCACCGGCCCCTGCCTCCCGAAGGCAGTGCTCTGCCAGGCTGAGCTACACCCCGTCGAATTCGCCTGTCAATAGTCGCGGCTGTACGCAAATTCCACTAACTTGAACAACGCCTCGCGATAAGGCGTAGCAGGGAGAAACCCGATACTATCGGTTGCGCGGCCGCCGAATTTGCGGGCAAGCCCGTTAGTATATTCAAGTGCACCGGAATTGGCAATAATTTCACCGACTTCAACGACGTTAGCTTCTGCAGGATGCTGAATTGCCGCATCGATGACCGCCTGCTGCTCGGCGCTGCAGTTCGCTCTTGCGTAAATCAGGGGCAGCGTGAGTTTACCCTCCGATAAATCATCACCGACAGACTTACCGATTTTTGCAGTATCGCCAACAAAATCGAGACAGTCATCAACCAACTGAAACGCAATGCCGAGATTGGTACCGAAATTTGCCATCTGCTGTCGAATCTGCTCTGGCTGATCGGTAATAATCGCACCAATCTTCGCCGCGGCACTGAACAAAGCTGCGGTTTTTCTCTCAATGGTCTTGAAATAATCCTGTTCCGTTGTATTGGCACTTTGCAGCTGGACCAACTGCATGATCTCACCTTCCGAAACTCTGCGCACGGTATGTGCCATCACTTCGAGGACATCCATATCGTTCAGTTCAACCAGCAACTCGAAGGTTCTGGAATAGAAAAAGTCCCCGACCAGTACGCTCGCAGGATTGCCCCAGATAGACTTGGCACTGGCTTTGCCGCGTCGCAGCTGTGAATCATCGACCACATCGTCGTGCAAGAGCGTCGCGACATGAATGATTTCCAGAATAATGGACAGGGTAATGTGCCTGCTGCTCCCTTCATAACCTAGTGCCCGGGCACTGAGAATGACCGTAATCGGGCGCAACTTCTTGCCGCCGTACTGCTGAAAATGATGCCCAATTTCCTGGATCAGTGGGATTTCAGAGTCCAGCGCCGTGGCGCTGAAAGCCTTCGCCTCGTTCAGATCATCTTCAATTACTGCACGAATTTGTGCCAGCAACTTAGCGGACGCGCCGGATTTTTCCGGTCGAGCTTTTTCGCCGGAACGAGACTGCATATGGCGGTCCAAATGTGACACGAAGTAGTCTGAAGAAAAGTTAAAACTGCTTGACCCTACGAAGAAGCAAAGGTGCTCATGAAAGTCATTATTCAGGCTGGTATGCGGCGTTGAAAGGCCTCGATTAGCGTGCCTTTGTCCATGTATTCAATTTCTCCGCCGAGCGGCAGGCCGCGTGCCAGGCGCGTTGCGTGATAACCGTGCTTGGCCAGCATCTTGGTCAGGAACTCCGCGGTTGCGTCGCCTTCAACCGTACTGTTGGTGGCGATGATGATCTCCTTGACGGGATGATTGCTAAGCGTTTCCATCAACTCGTTGATGCCAAGGTCATCGGGTCCGATGCCTTCAAGCGGTGAGATACGCCCCATAAGTACAAAATACAGCCCCTGGTAAACGCCGGTATCTTCAAAGGATGTCAGGTCGGCCGGCGTTTCAACAATGCACAGCTTGCTCTCATCGCGCGACGGCGACGCGCAAATACGGCACGTGGGTGACTCGCTGAAATTATTACAGCGTTTGCAGTGGGAAACATGATCAATCGCGAACTTCAAGGTGTCTGCAATCTGTGCTGCAGCCACCCGGTCTCGGGCAAGCAACTGAAATGTGTAGCGCTGAGCGGTCTTTGGACCAACACCTGACAGTCGTCGGAATGCGTTTGCCAGATCTTCAACTGCCTTGGTTACAGTCATTCAGCTCGACAACCCCTGGTAAATGACCTGTTTACCTCATAAAGTTCGGAATATTCATGTTTGGCATCGCGACCGCCATATTCTCGAGCGCTTCCTGGCTGATTTTATCAACCTTTCGCACTGCATCGTTGATTGCTCCTGCGATTAAGTCCTCAAGAATATCCTTGTCGTCCATCACCTCTTCGCTGATTTTGACATTTGAGACATCATGCCGACCATTCATTATGACTTCGACAAGGCCACCTCCCGCGGCACCTACAACATCCTGCTGCTCAAGCTTGGTCTGAGCTTCCTGCATCTGATTTTGAAGTTTCGTTGCGTGTTTAAGGAGGTCTTGAATATCATCTTTCATTACTAGTTCTCACTATCCAGTTTGGCCTGAGTTGTGGTTCGGCAGACGGATGGAATCTGTGTCAGGCGAGGCATCAAATTCCTGTCGCAACATTTTGGGAATTTCTTCCTGTTCAATTTGCTCAATTGCCTGTTCGACAGCGTGGCGTTGCTTGCGGGCGACGTAATCATTTGGAGATGAATTGTCGGAGCTGCCCTTTCTAATACTTAATTCTATTTCCTGTCCCACTACCTTAGACAGAATATTTTGAAGATTGGTGACATTATCCTTGCGCGTTGTGGAAGGCGGAGCATTATCTGGAATTACCAGAACGATTTTGTTGCCGTCGCGCGACTCAAACGATGCCATGTTTGCGAACTGCTTCACCATGCCGGAAAGTGATCTTGAGGATTGCACAAACGCCAGCCATTCCTCGGCCGTGGAAATGTTGATGTTTCGCGCTGGCGGTGGCTCGGCAGAACTCGCGGGTTGCGGCTGCGCGCGGCGAGCCGCACTGCCCGAAGTCGCATGCTCCGTTCCTGTACCGGCCGCGGGCGCGGGTGCCGAGGTAATACCGGCGGATTGGGACTCAGGGTGGAAGGTCATCATTCGAAGCAGCACCATTTCAAGACCAATGCGCGGCGTCGGAGCCTGTTCGAGGTCGCGCTTGCCGAGCAGGCCAATCTGGTAGTAAAGCTGAATTTCTTCTGCCGACAGTGCTTTGCTCAATTGCTGCAGCTGTTCGACGTTGTCAACCCTCGACTCGACAATTTTTGGCGCCGCTTTGTGCAGTCCAAGTTGATGAAGTTGCAGCAGCAGGTCGTCCAGTGCACTTTCAATATTGACAGAGCGTTCGAACATCTTGTCGACGATCTTTAATATCTCGTCGGCATTGCGCTCGGCCAGTGCAAATAGAATGGATGAAATATAGTCGTACGACAGCATCCCGAGCATATCCCTGACAGCTGCTTCGCTGAGATTTCCCTCGGCAAACGAAATTGCCTGGTCGACGATACTCAGCGCGTCTCGCATGCTGCCCTGGGATAATCGGGCGATTGCATTGATCGCAGCGGGTTCAAACGCGACTCCTTCTTCGGGGAGTATCGTCGTCAGCTGCCGGCCGATTTCTTCTGTGTCCATCGCCCTTAAGTTGAACTGAATGCAGCGGGAAAGCACCGTAATGGGGAGCTTTTGCGGATCAGTCGTCGCCATCAGGAACTTGACATGCGAAGGCGGCTCTTCGAGGGTTTTCAAAAAAGCATTAAAACTGTGCCCTGACAGCATGTGAATTTCGTCGAACAGATAAATTTTGAAGCGCCCCGAAGTGGGCTGGTAGGGCACGTTATCCAAAAGGGCCCGGGTATCTTCCACCTTGGTTTTAGACGCTGCGTCGACTTCAATCAGATCGATATAACTGCCTTGGTCAACCCCGGTACAGGCATCGCACTGATTGCAGGGTTTGGCGGTGATGCCCTGTTCACAGTTGAGCGCTTTTGCCAGAATTCGGGCAATGGTGGTTTTACCGACCCCCCGGGTACCGGTAAACAGGTACGCGTGATGCAGCCGTTCATTGTCGAGCGAGTGGGACAGCGTTCGAACGACATGGTCCTGGCCGACGACTTCCTCGAAATTTCTTGGCCGCCATTTTCTGGCGAGTACGAGATAACTCACTTGGTGATGGTGCTGCCTATGGGCTATGCAAAATTAGTAGGGCGGCGGTTTCGACTCGCTTAAATGCGGTACCCGCATCAGCTGCTGCGGCTGCTTCCTTCCGGACCTGACCGGGTTCACAACCTATCGTCACTGCAATAGCGAACCGTCCCCGCCTTTTTCAAAAAATGCTGCTATCAGAATACCACAACTAACGCTCACGCGGCGCGCCGAAGCGCAGAATAATTTGCCACTTTGCTGCAATTCGGACTGGCCAGTGCCGCTATCCGGCAATGACAATGAGCTACGCCTGTTTGGCTAATCTGACTGGACTTTTTTCGAGCTCAGCAATTTCATTCTTGAGTGTTGTGACAATCGCACTCAATTCGTCCATTTCAGCATCTGCAAGCGGCTGCAGCGGCGCGCGCACGCCGCCGGTTGGCAATCCTGCCAGCTCACAGGTAAACTTGACACTTTGGGTGAACTTGCCGCCATTTTCCAGAAATTGCAGAAATGGCAGCATTGATCTCATGATCGCCCTGCCTTTGGCAAAATCATTGTCAATGACACAGGCACGATAAAGCGCAAGATGCTCTTCGGGCAATGCGGTGCCCGCACCACACACCCAACCCACTGCGCCCCAGGCAAAGAATTCCAGTGCCTGGTCGTCAGCGCCGCAAAAAAGACCGAGTTCCGGGTAATCGAGCACCAGTTGATGCAGTGCATTGATGTCTCCGCTCGATTCCTTGATTGCCTGAAAATTCGGTCGCTTTGTGATCTCATCAAAGAACGCCGCGTCCATATGCGTACCGGTTCGCCCCGGATAGTTATAGAGCATAACTGGTAACGCGATTGCCTGTTCAATTGCCAGCGCATGCGCAGCGAGTTCTGCCTGAGTTGGGACTGCGTAAAATGGTGAGCTGATCAGGATGCCGTCGCAGCCGAGGGACTTTGCCTTGAGTCCCATCTCTATGCAGTCTTCGGTGCGTATGCCGCCCACCCCGACGATCAGCGGCAGTCGACCGTTCAAGACATCAGCCGCCGTGCGAATCAGTTCAATGCGCTCTTCAGTGCTGTGCAGGTAATACTCGCCGGTAGTACCACCGACGATGACTGCGTGCATGCCGCGGTCGATCAGGTGCTCAAGGAGCTTGCCGAATGAATCAAAATCGATCGACAAATCGCTTTGATATGGCGTTATGACAGGGGGAATCACGCCTTGCATGATCGTTTTCATTTTAGAGTCTCCTTCGGAATAATGCGCTGCCCATATTATTGGTAAATCTGATGCCAGGAATCAAGCAAATTCGCGCTGGACTGCAAAGAGATTTGATTTGCGCGGTCCGTTTGAGACCTTTGGCGGCATCATCGGGTCGCGCGTCAATTAATTTTTTATTACGAATTCCAAATGACGTTTATTGATGCTCGAAAAACCCGTTACCAGCCACAGCCTTTCATACCTGGGTGCGAGATCGAGTATCAGGCATCCATGGGTTTTGTCAGAAGATCGTAATCGTCAAATGCAAACACGGGCAGTTGCAAACCTACCTCCCATAGAATCAGCAATTATTTGTCGCTATCGAACCCCATGGAGTCGGCTGTAGCTTGTTGATCATGTTCCAGGGTAGCAAGGTACCGGTGCTTCGGTTTTGCAATTACTCTCCGCCGTAGACCACGATTTGACCGACTGAATCGAATCTATGAAAATTTTTCGCTACCCGCCTGACACCTGACAACAGGCTCGTTGCAGGTGTCTTTGATGCTTTCACGTCAATCAGTGCCACCAAATTAAGCTCATCAATGATTAGATCTACTTCCGCACCGTTACTGTCCCGATAAAATGACAGGCCTCGATGTTCGCCTGCGTGGCAGCGTTTCTTGAAGATTTCCGATACGACCCAGGTTTCAAAGATTGAACCAAATAGCGGGTGTGAACGCAATTGGTCGACAGATTGAATGTTCAGTAAAAAACACACAAGTCCGGTATCAAGGAAGTGCAGTTTTGGCATTTTGACGATGCGCTTGCGCAAGTTGCGAAAAAATGGCGTTAAGCGGTAAAGCAGATGGCTTGCCTCAAGAATGCTGCCCCATGATTTCGCAGTTGGTTGGGATATTCCACAATCACCGGCTATTGACGCGTAATTCATCAATTGTGCCGACCGGGTGGCACATAGCTCCACGAATTGCTGAAAATGCGTTAGGTTGTCGATATTCTTGATCATACGAACATCTCTTTCCAAATACGTAGATACATAGGACCGGTACCAGTCAATTCCATTGCATCCTGCCTTGAAAACCCGCGGATATGAGCCGGTAAACAAAGTTTCTGCTAAACTTCTTTCAACACCGACTAACTCAGTGCTTTCGGAATACGTGAATGGATGCAACTGTCGAACAGCGGTGCGCCCAGCCAGAGACTGGCTCACTGTTTGTGAAACCGCCAGATTTTGTGATCCGGTCAAGATCCATTTTCCAGGTGTTTGGTCGCTGTCAATAATGGATAGCAGGTATGAAGGAATGTCGGGCGCCCGCTGAAATTCATCCAGGATAGCGCCGTCTGGAAGTTCAGCCAAAAATCCTCGCGGGTCTTCGAGCGCATATCTGCGGATATCAGGCAGTTCCAAATTCACATATGGATGATTTGGAAAAATCTTTTGACAAAGTGTTGTTTTTCCGCTTTGTCTCGGACCGGTGAGCGTAATTGCAGGAAATGACGCTGCATCAGATAGCAGCAATGGTGTAATTTCTCGTTCAACATACATCAACTTTACCTCGATAAATTGCTCCCATAGTACCGGGTGATTGATGTCCAATTATGATCGATAATAGGATAATTAAAAAGCTAGTTTTGAATCATCTTAATTAAATATAACCAGATTCGTGTATCTGTTGCGATCAAAGACGTTGGTTTCTTACGCGCGAAAAGTTGTGCTGAAGGCAACAACTTTCATGAGTACAGGTGAAACATTAATGATTGAGTTACGTAATCGGGAGTACAGGGTGTTGTCGAACAATCAGTGCGCAGGCGGCAGCAAGCAACCCACCCAAGCACGTAGTCTTTTTCGACGACGCTCGACATCAAACCCGTTTTATCAGCAACGTCGAAAATTTCATCTTCGCGGACCATTTAGTCCTTTCAGCTGGAACCCGTAAATTCCATCGTGTAATTGGCCGGTTATTCGCTGCATTTTTGTCCTAAGTGGTATAGTCCGAAGTCAGGTGTTTCTTGCATTCATCAACAAATGAAGGTTTAAATTCAAGCTGTTCAGCCAAATAACCCAGTTTTTGAAATAGTGCACCGTTATTCATTTGAACGGTAAATGTTCAGCGAAGCTTGATTTTCAGCTAGCCTGAATTCCCAACCAGAATTCTGACATGACATTTTGCCTGCTGCTTAGCCGAACCTAAAGCGTCGTCGGCGATTGCCGAGCCACGGAATCACATGGCTATCCTCGGCAAAGCCATTGTTGATCAGGATCGGATTGTTGGACCACCGACCGAAGCGCACCGTAATGGAACTGTCATCAATCGCAATGTCTGCATTCGCACAGACGAACTTACGAAATATGATGCGTGGATAGTGATCTCATGGCCCTGGCCGACATGCTCGGCAAACAGCCGGTAAAGTGTCTCGGCCATTAGACTCAGTTGAATACGCACGCAACCGCGATATGGATCAGTTGTTGTTTGGTCGCCGCGCGAATTTCTAAATCAAGCAGAGTGATTGTCTTCTTTGGACCACATCAACGATGAGAAAATAAAACGGTTGCGGCTTGCATTTGTCAGGACAGGGTGGCAGGCGCAGTACGAAACGCTTGAGTTCTCAGTTTTGACAGGTGGTTAGTCGTGGTTTTGTCAGTCATTTCACCCATGCAAACCAGGCGCTGCCGTACCAATGTCATTTTCAAACACTGAGAATTCTTATCGGTTCTGAACCCGGGTTCTCTGACACGGATATGCCACAGCCCAAAGACACATCGCTCTCGTGGCTTGTAGTCATTATCGACTTCGTTCTCAAAGTCAATGCGAAAGCTCTATCCGTTCAACGACGTTTGAACCTGTCCAGTCTTTCAATGAATTTTTGTCTGTTCGCATATTTTTGACGAATGCCGTCCAGACGCACGAAGAACTGATCCGTCGTTTCGTTCTCATCCGCAATTGATTTTAGATCGAGCAGCCGCTCGGCCGCCTCATCGTAGGCCCTGCCACTTCTGGTCACTAATATCTGATCAAGTTCGGCCCAGGCGCCTTCGCCCATCGTAGCAACCTCGGCAATCCGCATCTGACGTTCTCTTTCCAGCTTCTGCCTGTGGTGTTCGCGTGCAGCAGCAGCCTGCTTTTGTTCGGCGATTTTACGTTCTACAGTAACCTCTTGTGCACGGGCGAGCAGCTCGGCTGCAGTTCGCAGCTGCTGGGATTCTTTATTCGCATCATCGAATTCCCGAATCAGTTTTCGAATCTCGACCTCGACAAATGAATCGCCTTCAGCCAGGCGGCAGAGCAGGCTGGTCTTTTCGCTGTCCGGAAGGCTTGAAATGACCGCATGGGCTGATTCCTTAAGCTGTGAGTCACTGGCAGCACCCACCGGTCTTTCAGCCGCCGCTGTCACCAGATCAGGATCGATTCGAAAAAATTCCGCGAACGTACTCAGCGCGCGAGTTAGCGGGGCAATGCCTGGCAGCGGCTCGTATGCGTCGTCTCGAATGTGCCCCATGCTGACCGCCCACAGCCAGGCCAGGTACAGCGCTCGCCAGTCGCCGGAAAGAATGTCGGCTCGCAGCGGTATCATGGGTGAAAGCCAGCCCGGACCTTCTTCCCAACCGCCGTACTGCCCCTCTTCGTCGCCGTCGTGAAATTCGACAATGATATTGTCGCCGGCACTATGCAATTCAACCAACTCGGACCCGAACGTAAATGCGAGCAGCTTTGAACGGTCAACAAGATGTGCAGGCAGGCGAATCATCATACTGCGCGTTCCCCAGCTCGACACATATAAATGGAAATCGAACCAGTTTTTCATGAACTGATGCGCATCACCTCTGAAATCGCCGTAGTTGTATTCGTTGACAAAGCTCGTTGACGTGACTTCGGCCCGTGAAGAAACCTGGCGTAGCGTTTTCCTGCCGGCCTCGTCGATTGGCTGATCAATCGCTTGAAATTCGTAGTACTGGTATTCACTCATATTCTGTTTAACCCTTCAATAATTCTTGATCAGCTCTGTTGGGGGCAGAGCGTGATCGAATTTTCGCAATAACGTGTTTCATTTTAGATGTATGTCTTGATCGGGTGGCAGGAGATCATCAATTGAGCCCAAAATTCAAACTATTGACATGGAAAAACTCACGATGAGCCTAAAAGCAAGATTTATTTGTCAACGTAGCCGTGTAAGCAGTGTCTGTCAGAAAACCCCGATATTAGGCGAGAATTGAGAAAATATTGACTAACAGTGAGACCGATCACGGCGAGCAGCCGACGAGCAGAGTGATTGATGACGGGTATCAGCCAAAACAGGGCAAAATCACGAAATTTGCCGACTGCCTGCCCTCCGGCACCCGGATCGCGGTCTCCAATGAGTGAGCCGGTACGCTAAGCGGCGCGCAAACGCTGCTGCCGGGCGAGTTTCTTGCGCTCCTTGTCGCGCACGAGAATTCCGGGCTAAATTCACAATACCATCATTTGGTTACACGCTGAGCGAAAAATTGATACCAAAACAACACCCACTGGGTGTTAAATTGGAATCTGGCTTTCACCCCGATCTAAGTTGTTCCCATTATCGAGCCCTTATGCGTGTGGAAAATGGAGAGGAGAAGCCATGAACAAAGCACTTATGGCTCGAATGCCGACTACGCCGGATTTGAACCAGGAACGTCTGGAACAACTTCGAACACTTATGCCGGACCTGTTTACCAACGAAGGGGATACCGACGTTCCGACGTTCAATATTTTTGACTGGATGGTGAAAAGAGGGTATACTTTGCGTTTCATTTTTTTTGCTCTTCATCTTCTCACATATCTCAAAGTCCTAAGAATAATGTACGCGATTATTGAAACTGGCGGTAAGCAGGTCCGGGTTGAGCCGGGCAGTAAAATTCGTGTGGAGCGTCTGAGCGCCAACGTCGGTGACAGCGTTCAGTTTGACAGCGTTTTGTTGGTTTCCGACGCCGAGGAAACGAAAATTGGAACTCCCCATGTTGACGACAGTCCTGTGGTCGCGAAAATTCTCGAGCATGGTCGCGGTAAAAAGATTCGCGTGATCAAAATGAAGCGCAGGAAGAACTATCGCAGAACTTACGGACATCGGCAGGATTTTACAGAAATTGAAGTCCTGAGTATCGGTGCAACTTCGAAGGCATCCGATTTGCCGGCAGTTGGACAGCCGGAAGATGATTCGGCAACTGATGATGTCGCTGAGGATTGAACTTCTCTGGTAACTTTGCAGTTTTGTCCTAAACTCAAATTCGTGGTAAGCACACATGGCACATAAAAAAGCAGGCGGAAGTTCGAGAAACGGACGCGATTCGATATCCAAGCGTTTGGGCGTTAAACGATACGGCGGTGAGGCGATTCGTGCAGGCAACATCATTGTGCGCCAGCGCGGCAGTAAATTTCACCCCGGTGAAAATGTTTCGATGGGCAGAGACTATACGCTGTTTGCCACAGCAGACGGGCGCGTCAAGTTCGAAGTCAAGGGACCGTTGCGCAAGAAAACTGTCTCGGTTTTAGGTGCCTGACAAATCCTCATTGACCGGCGCTTATACCGGTCAATTCCAATCTACCAATGAATAAACTTAGCGCACGGTGCTCGACACGGGGTGCGTCGGAATGTTTGTTGATGAAGCCAAGATCAGCGTAGAGGCCGGCAAGGGTGGCGCCGGCTGCCTGTCATTCAGACGCGAAAAACACACCCCTCGAGGCGGTCCCGACGGTGGTGACGGCGGTACCGGCGGCAGTGTCTATATCGTCGCAGATTCACATCTGAATACGCTGGCAGACTTTCAGCACCGCCGGACTTATCATGCACTGAACGGCAGGCCAGGCAGCGGTCGCAATGCAACGGGTCGGGACGGTGACGATCTGGCCGTACCGGTACCGCTTGGCACCATGATTTACGATGCGGACACCCGCGAGCTGATTGATGAAATTACGCGTCCTGACCAGCGTGTACTGGTTGCTGCAGGCGGGTCAAATGGTGTGGGCAATGCTCGCTTCAAATCGAGCACCAACCGCTCACCCCGAAAAACCATTCCTGGCGGCGCGGGTGAAGCGCGCGCATTGCGCCTTGAGCTTAGGCTTCTGGCTGATGTTGGACTGGTTGGGCTACCGAATGCGGGGAAGTCTTCTTTGATCAGGAAAGTAACCAATGCTCACCCGAAAGTTGCTGATTACCCGTTTACCACCCTGAAACCGTCACTGGGTGTCGTTGCGCTTGACTATGGCCGCAGCTATACAATTGCGGATATCCCTGGACTGATCGAAGGCGCTTCAGCTGGCAGCGGTCTTGGCATCCAGTTTCTCAAACACTTGACGCACACCAGGCTTTTATTCCATATTGTTGATATCTCGGCTGCTCATGACCCTGCGAGCCTTGTCGAGTCCATTACTACAATCGAAAATGAACTCGAGCAATTCGATCAGGAACTGGCAAGTCGGGAGCGCTGGCTGGTGCTGAACAAAATCGACCTTGTGCCGACCGCTGAGCAGCAGGAGCGCGCGCGCGAAATTCTTTCATTGAGTGGCTGGACAGGCAAGTGGTTTGTCGTCTCGGCGATGACCGGGACGGGCTGCAAGAAACTGATCGGCAACGGCATGACCTGGCTGGAAGAAAATCCGCTCAGGCGACCCCAGGAGGACGCGCTTGAGGAGGCGGTTCTATGACGGAATCATTCGATTACCGATCCACCGAACGCTGGGTTGTCAAAGTGGGCAGCTCATTGATTACGAATATCGAAACCGGTATCAATGTCGAGCGCATTCATTCCTGGGCGAAACAGATTGCCGGATTAAAGGACGCAGGTGTTGAAGTTGTGCTGGTATCTTCAGGCTCTGTTATGGAAGGGATGAAACGGCTCGGCTGGAGTGAGCGTCCTCACGAGGTGCATCTTTTGCAGGTTGCTGCCGCAGTTGGCCAGATGGGACTGGTGCGTACTTATGAAATTGCCTTCGAAGCATTCGATTACCAAAGTGCGCAGATTTTGCTCACCAATGCTGATCTTTCCGACCGCGCCCGATATCTCAATGCGCGCAATACCATCCGCACTCTGCTGGAGATGCAGATCGTCCCCATCGTGAACGAAAACGATACGGTAACTGTTGGTGATATCAAATTTGGCGATAACGACAACCTGGCCGGGCTAGTGACCAATATCATCGATGCAGACCTGCTTGTCATTCTGACCGATCAGACAGGTCTGTATGACGCGGACCCGCGCATTAGACCGGATGCGAAACTGATCGAGCAGGCCGAGCCCCACGATGAATCTTTGGACGGTGTGGTCGGGCCAAGCAGCCAGTATGGGCGCGGCGGGATGCTCACCAAGCTGCAAGCAGCGCGCAAGGCCGCGCACTGCGGCGCCGCGACATTTATTGCATCGGGACTGATCGATGATCAGTTGCTGAAAATCTATGCCAATCAGGCTAAGGGGACCCTGCTGCGTTCCCGCACCGGCCGAATTACTGCGCACAAGCAGTGGCTGGCCGGCCGGTTGCGAGTTGCCGGGAAGCTTCACCTGGACCAGGGTGCAGCGACTGCGCTGCTAAATCAGGGACGCAGTTTGCTGGCAGTGGGCGTCAGGCGGGTGGAAGGAAATTTCAAGCGCGGCGATCTGGTCATGTGTCTTGATTCCGATGCCCGGGAAATAGCCCGCGGGCTGATCAACTACGATGCGGATGAAGCTGATCGAATCAAAGGCTGCAGAAGCGACAAAATCGAACAGGTGCTCGGCTACGTTCGGGACCACGAGCTGATACATCGCGACAATATGGTGATTATGTAAGCGATTTTGGCATTTGCTTCAATTTGACTTATCGGTATGGTATATAGTTATTTTTTTCACACATAAAACAGTCAGTTTAATTTAAGGAGATTAGTTGTATGTTTAACTATAGAAACTTAATTGCCTGTGCGGTACTGTCTGTGGCACTGATCGTGCCCGGCCTGGCAACCGCGAAGACGGTAATTCGTATTCAATCTGTTATTCCAACTTCGGCGGACGAAACAGTCATGCTGCGTCGGTTTGGCGATAATGTCGCTGCGCTGACCAATGGCGAAGTTGAAATTGAAGTACTTCCCGCGGGTGCAGTTGTTGCCGTTGCGGAAACTCTGGAAGCCGTTAACGTGGGCCTTATTGAAGGTGGGTTTGCTTGGACTCACTATTGGTCAGGTCATCACCCCGCAGCCATGCTGTTTGGTTCACCAACTGCTGGCGCCGGTCTCGGAATTGACAATATTGCCTGGATTTCATGGTATATGGAAGGCGGCGGTAAGGCACTTTACGACCGACTCTGGGGCGAGATGGGCATGAACATTAAAGGCCTGATGCTGCAGCCGGTTGGCCCTGAAGCATTAGGTTGGTTCAAAGAACCGATTAATAGTATGGACGACTTCCGCAAGAATCGATTCCGAACGCCTCCGGGCATTCCGGGTAAGACCTATAAGGATATCGGTATTGCTGCAGTTTCGATGGGCGGCGGTGACATTCTGCCAGCACTCGAAAAGGGAACCATTGATGCAGCCGAATGGTGCTGTCCAAAACCCGACTCGGTTTTTGGATTCCAGAAGGTGCTCAAGCACTACTACCTGCAGGGACTCCACCAAGTGGTCGTTAATGCCGACGTATACATCAACAAGGATATCTGGGACAGTCTGACTCCCCATCAGCAATTGGCGATGGAAGTTTCTGCAGACGCATCCCTGATTCAGTCACTTGCCTATCGAATTTACGAGAACGGTAAGGCACTGAAAGATCTTACTGAAAACCACGGCGTTATCCTGCATGACACGCCAGCCGACTACTTTACAGAATACATGAATGCCGTTTTGGTCAGCATGGAAGAGAACAGGCAGGCAAATGAATTCTTCAAGGAAGTTTGGGATTCAATGGAAGCATTTGCGCAAATCGCAGTACCTTTCTGGGCTGGTGCGCAGACAACCAACGCGAATTTGGGACAGGCTTACGCAAAACAGCAATAAGCCGCGTACAAGCGGATAGGCCACAGTATTGTCGGCCTGCCCAGCTGAAGTTAAGGCGCAAGTCCGTGACAACGGGCTTGCGCTTTTCACTATCCCATCTAATTTTGTAATTGTGGCAATAGAGGAGCCTGAGTTTGCCCGCAAAGACTCTCTTTCTGTTTCCTGGCCAGGGGGCGCAGTACCCTGGGATAGGCAGTGATCTGATTCGAGACTTCCCGCTGGCTGCTGAACTATACCGCGCGGCCAGCGACGTGCTGGGCTACGACCTGGTTGCGCTTTGCAACGACGCGCAAAGCGGCAACATTCATCTTACCCGCCATACCCAGCCGGTACTGCTGGCACACTCGTATGTTTGTCTGCAGGTTTTTTACCAGCAGCTTGGACAGCCTCTTAAGCCATTTGCTGCCGGCGGTCACAGCCTCGGAGAGTACAGTGCGCTCGTTGCGGCAGGTGCACTGAGTTTCGAAAGCGCACTCAGACTGGTTGCAAAGCGCGGTGAATATATGGGTGAGCACGGTGGCGGTGAAATGCTTGCGATTTCGCTGTCTGAAGAACAGCTGCAGCCGTTTGTTGATTCGAGCAGTTGCGAAATTGCCGCACTGAACCTGGCTGAACAGACGGTGGTCGGCGGATGGCCAGCTGATCTCGATCAATTGACCGATGCGATTAACAGCGAATATCCGGGCAAGGGTGGCGTGCGATTAAAAACTGAAGGCGCATTTCATACCTCGCACATGTACCCCGCTGCGCAAAAGTTCAAAGCGGTGCTGGAGTCAACTGCAATGCGGGCACCCGATATGCGGGTTGCGTCGAATGTCAGCGGTGAATTTCACCAGCCGAATGTCAGTGAGATTCGCGCAATGCTCTATGAACAACTGTTCAAGCCGGTGCGCTGGAAAGATAACCTGAATGCGTTCGCTGAGGCGGGCATCGACACAATCATTGAATTTGGCGGGGGGCTGGGAAAAGGCGACCTGCCTGCTGACAAACGTCCCAACCTGGCAGGGATGATCGCCCGCGCATATCGCCGCAGCAACCCGCGTCCCGCGTACCATGCAGTGATCAATGTGCCTACCCTGGAAGCGGCCTGCCAGGCATTCAGTGCAAAATAAGCCAAAAGTGTCGCCTGCACAATTTGCCACCAGGCAACTGACCAAATAAACTTTTTGACAAAGCGGCAAACACTTGAATCAATTGAGTGCTTGCCGGTGCTGCTCTTTTTCGAATCGCTTGTGAATGGTTCATTCAACGAGAAATCGGTATCGCTGCGAGCGTGCTGAACGCAGGGACAGCAGTTGCCTTGACGAGCACTGATAACCCAACCGCGCGCTCAGACGGTGTCTGTACAATGGGTTGGCGTGCTCAGACTTCTTCAATCTCGATCAAAGTTCCCTGAAAATCCTTGGGGTGCAAAAAAAGCACGGGTTTACCATGTGCGCCGATCCTTGGGGTCCCATCCCCCAGGACTCGCATGCCACTTTCGAGCAGTTGCTCACGTGCTGTCGCGATATTGTCAACTTCATAACACAGGTGATGGACGCCGCCCGCGGCGTTGCGTGCCAAAAAGCCAGCAATCGGGGATTTGTCCCCCAGTGGATGAAGCAATTCAATCTTGGTATTGGGCAAGTTGACGAAAACCGTTGTAACGCCATGCTCCGGCAGATCAAGCGGCTCGGAAACCTCAGCACCCAGAATTGACCGATACTGTTTCGCAGCAGCATCCAGGTTCGGCACCGCGATCGCGACATGATTGAGTTTTCCGATCATCAGCTATCGTCGGTAAATTCCAGAACAGGCTGGTCAGCTGCG
>JAJDZL010000231.1 GCA_022824665.1 Gammaproteobacteria bacterium
CTCAATTTGCGATCGCAGTCGTTGATACAAATTTCAAAGGACTTCATCGATTGCTATAATCAAACTAATATTTGAGCACGCTTCACAGAATTTGACTTCTCCTGACTGGCAGATATAGCGTGTTCCCGAGCAGTCAGGAAATTAGCGAAAGTTATTTTGCGACAGCATTAGACAAAAAAACAAAAAAACAGAGGATATTCATGACAAGAGTTGCAATTATTGGCGCTGGCCCTTGTGGCCTATCGCAGCTGCAGGCCTTTGCCAGTGCCGAGAAAAAGGGCGCTGACATTCCTGAGGTCGTTTGTTACGAAAAACAAAGCGACTGGGGCGGTTTATGGAACTATACATGGCGTACCGGAACTGATCAGTATGGTGAGCCGGTTCATGGAAGCATGTACAGGTATCTTTGGTCTAATGGACCAAAAGAGTGCCTGGAATTTGCGGATTACACCTTTGAGGAACACTTCGGCAGGTCAATTCCGTCATTTCCGCCGCGTGCTGTCCTGGCCGATTACATCAAGGGACGAGTAGAGGCGTCAGGTGCCAGAAAGTTCTGCAAATTCAATCATGCGGCGCACTGGGTGCGTTATTCGGATGAGACGGACAATTTTACGGTCGCAGTTCGAGACCTGGAAAACAATACGCTGGTCGCCGAACAATTCGATTACGTTGTCGTTTCGACTGGACACTTTTCAGTACCAAACGTCCCGCAGTTTGATGGCTTTGAATCATTCAACGGCCGCGTTCTTCATGCGCATGACTTTCGTGATGCCCGCGAATTTACCGACATGGACGTACTGATTATCGGCACAAGCTATTCAGCAGAGGATATCGGCTCGCAATGCTACAAGTATGGGGCCAAAAGCGTTACGATCAGTCACCGTACAGCAGCAACCGGGTTTCACTGGCCAGATGCTTTTTCAGAAGTCCCGCTGTTAACCCGGGTTGATGGTAAAACCGCACACTTCAAAGATGGCAGCAGCAAAAACATTGATGCGATCATCCTGTGCACAGGCTACCTCCATCATTTCCCATTTATGTCTAACGAGCTGCGCCTCGAAGCAACAAACCGTATGTGGACCCCAGGTCTGTATGAGGGTGTTATCTTTGAAAATAATCCTAAGGTGATGTATCTCGGCATGCAGGACCAGTACTACACATTCAATATGTTTGACGTCCAGGCGTGGTTTGTAAGAGATGTCATTATGGGCCGCATTCAATTGCCTTCACGAGCTGAAATGGAGGCCCACAGTGCCAAGTGGATTGAACGGGAAGGAACCCTCGAGAACTACGAACACGAGATCTGGTTCCAGGGAGATTACGTTAAGGAGCTGCTCGACCAGAGCGACTATCCCAAATTTGATACAGAAGGCATCAACCAAACCTTCATGCACTGGGAGCACCATAAACATGATGACATCATGGGATACCGCGACAATGGGCATCGTTCACTGATGACCGGCAATGAGCAGCCGGTCCACCACACCGAGTGGCTGAAGGCGATGGATGATTCTATGGAGAGCTATCTTTCCGATAGCGCGGCCTGATCGCAATTGAATTGACCAACAAAACTGCCCCGCATGATTCGTTCATACGGGGCAGTTTGATCAGGTTAAGTAATCACCAATCAGTCCACAACGGACCTCAATGATGACAAGTTCAGTCGGATGACGGAGGTCTGACCTTGCTGTATTCCTCGTTCAGCTCAACCAGCGGATGAGTCTCCGAGGCTTGAAACTTCACTAACAATTCGCGCGCGATCATATCGCGGTCCTGCTGGTTATCAGGAAGTTCCATATCTTCCGGGACCTGTACCCAACCGTTGATATTGCGGTCGAACACAGCCGGCCGGCCCTCTTCATAGCCGAGATGTACATCTTCGAGCCAGTTCAGATCACTCCAACCCATAAACTCGATGTACTTTTGTAGAAAAGGCGTTACCTTGTTGTAATCGGGCACCAGGTTGACATCATATCGATAACCGATATGCTGTCCAATTTCCTGTTCCCGCGCTTCAGTCGAGCCGCCTTTGACCTGTTTGCTGATGTCAGTTACATTTGCCATTTTCAGTTAACCTCAATAGCGAGTCATGTCGGGACGCCCGACGGTATGCTGTGTACCTGCCAGCGGTACCATCGCCATCGCCGATGCCTCCATGGTCAGCGCAGCCAGGTCCTCGGGTTCCAGCGAATGAACATCTGTCTTACCGCAAGCCCGCGCCATCATCTGACATTCAATCGCCAGCGTGTGCAGGAAGTTATAAACCCGCTCTGCCGCATCATCCGGATTCAGCCTGGCGCGCAAGACCGGGTCCTGAGTCGCCACGCCGACTGGACAGCGACCGGTATGACAGTGATAGCAGTAACCGGCCTCAACACCAATTTCTGTCTCATAGTCTGATTCAGGAATGTCCTTGTTGCAGTTAAGCGCCATTAAGGACGCATGTCCGATCGCGACAGCATCTGCACCCAGAGCCAGTGCCTTGGCCAGATCGCCGCCGTTGCGCACCCCGCCCGCGTAAATCAGGGATATCTCGCCTGTTTTACCAACATCATCGAGCGCTTTTCGAGCCTGCCGAATGGCCGCAATTCCCGGCACTCCGGTTTCTTCGGTTGCCAGATGCGGGCCGGCACCGGTAGAGCCTTCCATACCATCAATGTAGATCATGTCCGGATCAGTTTTGGCAGCCATTCGCACATCATCATAAACGCGCGCCGCGCCGAGCTTTAACTGAATCGGAATCTGCCAGTCAGTCGCCTCGCGAATCTCTTCGATCTTCAAGGCCAGATCATCGGGCCCAAGCCAGTCCGGGTGACGGGCTGGAGAGCGCTGATCAATACCAGCCGGCAAAGAACGCATCTCGGCAACCTGATCCGTAACTTTCTGACCCATCAGGTGCCCGCCAAGTCCAACCTTGCAGCCCTGACCGATGAAAAACTCGCAGGCATCTGCCAGTCGCAGGTGATGCGGGTTAAATCCGTAGCGGGACTGAATACACTGGTAAAACCACTTGCTCGAATAACGCCGTTCATCGGGAATCATTCCACCTTCGCCGGAACAGGTTGCGGTGCCGGCCATGGTGGCGCCCCGCGCCAGCGCAGTCTTGGCTTCATAGGACAGCGCCCCAAAGCTCATTCCGGTGATGTACACCGGTATATCGAGTTCCAGCGGGCGCTTGGCCCGCGGGCCCAATACTGTTTTGGTCACGCACCGCTCGCGGTACCCTTCGATCACAAAACGAGTCAGGGTGCCAGGCAGAAACGTCAGATGGTCAAATGTCGGGATCTCCTTGAATAAAGAGAAACCGCGCATGCGGTAGCGGCCCAGCTCCGACTTGATGTGAATGTCATCCATCACCTCGGGTGGAAAGATTGAACTCTTCCCCAGGGTGCTCACATTACGTGACACCTTTGGCGGAGGTGGTGGCGTCGTTTTTGGTTTAGCATCCATGTCTGACTCTCCTATAAAACAAGTTTCTTTTCAGTCGGTTCAAGACTGTCATAGTTCCACAGCTGTTTGCCGGATTCTATCTTGCGCAGGTTTTCAACACCATTGGGTGCTTCAAGTCCGTACATTTCAAGCTTTCGCCTGATCCAGTCACATTCAAGTTCGGTCATTTCTGCATCCACTGCATCCACACCCAAACCGGCAATTTTGCCACCGACATAGATGATGCCGTCGTACATGGAGTCGCCCAGGTTTTGTCCTGCATCACCCAGTACGATCATGCGACCGCGCTGCATCATGAAGCCGCTAAAGGCACCGGTGCGACCACCGATAATGATCGTCCCGCCTTTCATGTCAATCCCGGTACGGGAGCCGACATCACCTTTACAGACCAGGTCTCCGCCGCGAATTGCCGCGCCGAAAGTAGAACCGGCATTTTTCTCGATCACGACCGTGCCAGACATCATGTTCTCAGCACAGGACCAGCCGACCCGACCAGAGATGTGGATATTCGGGCCGTCACTCAAGCCGCAGCCGAAATAGCCAAGACTGCCTTTGAAGTTCAGGTTCAGCCGGTTCAGTATGCCAACCCCCAGTGAATGCTTGGCACCCGGGTTGAGCACCGTAATTGTGCCACAGCCGTCACGCATCCTGGCAGCAATGTCCTGATTCACCTCTCTGGCAGATCGACCTTCAGCGTCAATCTCAGCGCTTTTTGCAAAGTCAACTTCAATCGCATGCGGTGATGCGAGCCGGTCCGACTCGACTGCAGAGAAGAAAATTTGCTGAGTTCGTCCGGTCAGCTTTTCAGCATGCATCGAACTCGTAGAGGTTAACTCTGCCATACTCTCACCTCCCCTTCATACGGATCAATCGTTTCAATCTCATGCGGAAATACGCTTCGAATCGCGACTTCTTCGGATGCAAGCGCGACAAATTCGTCAGACTCATACAGCACCATTGGTTTGGCCGCCATATAGTCTTTCGCCATGCCGAGCTTGTTGTCGGACGCGACGACATACGTAAACACACCGTCAAAGGCTCTCAATGAGCGGTGCATCGACTCTTCGAGATCATCGCCGCGATCGATCGAATCTGCGAGATACACGGCGATCAACTCGGAGTCGCAATTGGACATAAATCGATGTCCTTTGCGCTCCAGTGCGCGCCGCGAGTTCCAATAGTTGGTCAACTGCCCATTGTGAACAACCGACACATCCAGAAATGGATAAGCCCAGTATGGATGAGCCGAACGTATATCAACATCCGACTCAGTTGCCATCCGGGTATGGCCAATGGCATGCGTACCTTCAAAATTTCTCAACTGATATTGATCACCGACGGTATCCGCATCACCTAGATCCTTGATCAGCTCGAGCGCCTTTCCGATTGAAAGAATTTCCACTCCCTCAATGTCTTCCAGGTAGTCCGCAAGCCTTCTTAAGTCCCCATCGTACCGAAATCGGCACCGACGCGCATACGGCGTAGAGTCTTCAACTGAAACGACAACCGCGTTGTATTCTGCCAGTCGATTTCTAACCAGATTAAACCGATCCGCAATCTCGTCGTGAATCTTGAAGCCCGTCGCAAGGTCTGCGCCTTCAGCAACCTTGTAACGCATGACATATTCGTCAGCGCGGCCGCTGTCAGCGGAACCATACATAGCAAGTCCTGTTGAATCAGGGCCTCGATGCTTCAGGGACTGGAGCATCGACAGCAACTCACCGCCGATGTTCGCAGTTTTTCCCCGATGGATCAATCCTGCAATTCCACACATATTCTGATCTCCTTATGGCAAACAGTCAATATAGGTTTCCAGATCCCACTCAGTTACCTCAGCCATGAACTTGGCCCATTCGTCCTCCTTGTAGTGGAGGAAGACCTTGCCCATTTCACCGGGCAGCGCGCCCATGACAGTTTCATCATTCTTGAGATGACCGAGCGCTTCACCGAGCGACATTGGCAGTTTGGTGACTTCCTTGCCCGCTTCCATCGCCTCATAAATGTTGCGATTCTCAGGCGTGCCAGCGTCCAGCTGATTGGATATGCCATCATCAAACGACCGCAGCAGTCCAGCACACAACAGGTACGGATTGACCATGGAGTCAACTGCGCGGAACTCAAACCGCCCTGGTGCCGAAATTCTAAGCGCGGTGGTTCGATTCTGGTAACCCCAGTCCTTATACACCGGTGCCCAGAAACCCGTATCCCATAAGCGGCGATAGGAATTGACCGTGGAACAGCCAAGTGCGGTCAGCGCATCGAGGTGTTTCATCACACCGGCTACTGCGTAGAGCCCGACCTGACCGGGCATCTGCGGGTCATCGGTATCAGGCATGAACATGTTCTCGCCACCGGTACGATAGGAGTAAACATCTTCGAGGCCATTTAAGGGATCGTTACCTAATGCATTAAGGGAATCCTCACCACCCGTCCAAAGCGACATATTGGTGTGACAGCCATTGGCCGATACACCCATGAACGGTTTGGTCATAAAGCAGGCAATCAGATTGTTCTCCCTGGCAACCTGCGCACAAATCTGCCGATAGGTCGACAGACGATCGCAGGTTCTAAGCGCATCATCATAGGTAAAGTTGAGCTCAAGCTGTCCCGGCGCGTCTTCATGATCACCCTGAATCATATCCAGGCCCATAAACCTGGAATATTCAATCACCTTCAGAAAAACCGGCCGCAGGCTCTCAAATTGATCGATGTGATAGCAGTACGGATTGGAAAATCCACCATCAGGCTTGCCATCCTCACCTCTTTTGAGCCACATCATCTCCGGCTCCATGCCATGACGCAGATGTAAACCGTCATGTTTGGCGCTGAATTCGTCGTGAATAAGTCGCAAATTTCCGCGACAGTCTGAAGTCAGGTGTGCACCCGGATCGACTTTCTCTTCGCGGTTTCGAAAGCATGTGCAATATACGCGTGCAACTCGCTTATCCCATGGCAGTTGGCAAAATGTCTCCGGGTCCGGAATACCAACGAGTTCCATCGCTTCCGGTCCATAACCGATGTATTCGCCGTAGCGATCAATAAACAGGTTCGCCGTCGAACCATAAACCAGCTGAAATCCGCGGGTCGCAATCTGTTCCCAGTGATCGGCCGGTACTCCTTTACCAACAATCCTGCCGGTTACTGATATGAATTGATAATAAATGTAATCAATCTTCAGTTCATCAATTTTCTCTCTGACCTGCTTTACCAGGTCTGACCGACCCGGTTGATTAACATGCCGTTCAAGATCTGTGGAATCCATATTTTTCCCCTCTAGTTGAAATTTGTGCATCTGTTTTGTGCAACAGAATCAGGCAACCGATTATATAGACTTTATGACGCTCGTTCGCCAATTCAAACAGCCTGATTCATTCACCAGAAAAGGTAACCAGAAAACTTCAGCTGCTGCTCAGTCCGGAAGCCCGTAGTGAAAGTACCCGCTAACTGGCGTGACATCGGTTTCCAAAAAACTCTCTCCCTTAAACAACAATGGCAGATTGCGCTGTTTCGATAATGCGTAAGCGAACATATCACCAAGATTCAACTCGGCAGGATGGTCTCCCCTGCCATATTTTCGGTAGGCTTCACCAGCAATGTGTACCTGCTCGGAATCGACCGGTTCGATCGTAAAGTAGCTTTCCCCCAAAAAACTCTTCACACTGTCGTAATTCAACTCGTTGCGAGTTGCGATGGTCAAAAGCTCGATTGCAGTACCGGCCGAAACCAGTGCACCTCGGGAGTGTTCGATAATGACGCTGAACACCTCAATCTCTTCTTCTTGCAGAATGATCGCAGCAAGCGCTGAAGTATCAATCACAATCATTTCGGCAACCCGTGTTTATCATACAGCTCATCCTGTAAAGCAAGCGACAGGGGCCTGCCGCGCAGGCGGGGGTTTTTGCGGTAGATCTGCTTTTGAATCTTGTCGCCGTCTGCTGCATACTTCATCAGCGACTCACGAATATATTCTGGACTTGGACGCTCAGACTCCAGCTTCTGTTCCAGGGCATCCAGTGCGCGCTCAATCGTAGCGGTCTTGCTCCCGCGACCGATCAGCTTCAGTCGGTCTGCCAATTTTTCGATCCTGATTTCAAGATCAGGTCTGTGAGTAAGATTTATCGCCATAATTTCCTCCAAACGCTTGCATTGTGCGAAATCTCAGCCGTTTCAAGACTGCCGAACAACGCTGACAGGC
>JAJDZL010000142.1 GCA_022824665.1 Gammaproteobacteria bacterium
AACTGAATGTTGTAGGTAATGAGTTTCATAATTCTGACGCTTGATCAAAGCTGAAGATGAATTCGCTCACCGGTCACGATCAAACTCAGCGATGCCAAACATATTGCTTTCGAAGTCAGCCAAAATTGCGTAGCGGCCGACACCGGGTTCAAGCACTGGTCCATAAACGACAGACCCACCGAGACTTTTGCATGCCGCCAACTGCGACTCAAGATTTTCCGTCTTGAAGTACGGCAGCCATAATCCCTGCTGCGCAGTTTCCTCCAGCCGCGCGTGCATTGTGCTCAACAACTTGTCGCCGGCGTAGAACTCCCAGTATTTCCTGTCATTACTGACCGTCTCTTTTGGCGTCCAGCCAAACACCTCGGTATAAAAACTTGCGGAGCGCTGAGTATCAGGCGATGTCAGCTCGAACCAGCAAACCGCACCGGGTACATCATCTGCATCAGCACCAAAATGTTCCCGTGCCTGCCACAAATGAATGACTGCTCCGCATGAATCGGCACATACCGCCATACGTCCGGCACCCATAACATCCATTGGTTCTTTGCATAGCTGTCCGCCAGCCGCGACAACGTGCTCAAGCATCGCATCGACGTTTTCTACCAGAATATAAGCACCCCAATTCCAGGCAATGCCACCCGGTTTAGGGATTTCACAGGGTCCGAGTCCGGCGACTGTCAGCTGCGCTGAAGAGTATTCCGGGTGAGCCAGACTCGCAAGCGAGTACACGACGCTGTCTGCGTAGAGCTGGTCGGTAAAATTCCAATCGAAGAGTTCCGAGTAGAACTGTTTGCCTTTCTCGAAGTCGGCGACAAATGTATCTGACCAACTTAATCCGTTGTAATTCGCGGTCAATCTGCGCTCCAAATCAGTTTTCTCAAAATCCCCATCTCGAAGAATCATTCAGGTGGTGCGACAACTTCAATCCAGTGCCTGACGGGCAGGTCGGCTTTGGACTCCATGTGCATCAGGCACCCGATATTCGCGGTTACGATACACTGCGGAGCGTGCTCCTGCAACGCTGAGAGCTTGTCATCAAGCAGCTGCATGGATATCTTTGGCTGCAGCAGCGAATACACGCCAGCGGAACCGCAACAAAGATGCGCGTCTGCCACCGGTGTTGTTTCCACACCATGCTGATGCAGGATTTGTTCAACAGTAGCGACAATCTTCTGACCGTGCTGCAAAGTGCAAGGAGATTGAAACGCAACTTTCCTGTAGAGTGCTTTCCCCTGACTCGCTGCATTAGCGTTGAAGACCTCAGCAATATCAATCGTCATGTCGGCTATGCGTTTGGCCTTGTGCGCGTACTCAGGATCTGCTTCAAGCAGGTAGCCATAGTCCTTGATGGTCACGCCACAGCCGCTGGCGGTTGATACGATCGCCTCAGCACCGGCTTCAATCTCAGGCCACCAGGCATCAATATTCCTTTTGGCATATCGCTCAAAAAATGCATGATCTGCCATGTGCAATCCCAGCGCGCCGCAACAGGCATCATCGGTGCGCACCGCGCTAATCGAGTTGGCATCAAGGTAGCGCGCAGCAGCGGCATTGATTGCAGGCTTCGCCACGCGTTGAATACAGCCCTGATGAATAATCATCCGACGGCTGTGTTGAGTGGATGGCCACGGTTTCGGCGGCTCGTAAGCAGGGATTTTTTTTGCCAGATTAGTCGGCATAAGCGGCTTGAAACTGCGGGCAAACCACAGCATGACTCCAACCAGTTTCGTATTGGGTACTGCGAGCTTGAGCGCTGCGCGTTTAAGCCTGGCAACCATGGTGCGCGGCACCTCGCGGTCAACCACCGCGCGGCCAATATCGAGCAGCTTACCGTACTCGACACCTGACGGGCAGGTGGTCTCACAGGACCTGCAGGTTAGACACCGGTCAAGATGGAGTTGCGTGCGTTTTGTTGCCTCATCACCTTCGAGCACCTGCTTGATCAGATAAATTCGACCGCGCGGGCCATCGAGTTCATTACCAAGCAATTGGTAAGTCGGACAGGTTGCGGTGCAAAAGCCGCAATGGACGCACTTTCGCAAAATCGCTTGCGCGGTCTCACCTTGCGGCGTACCAACAAATGCTTCAGACAAGTGGGTTTGCATGGGTGCGCTCAGTTCCTGAAATCAGCCGCAAATTCAGACATACGCATACAAAATTCCCGGATTTAAAATTCCTTTTGGATCAAAGGCTGACTTTAAGCGCATATGGATGCCCTTTGACGGCTCATCAAGTGCGCTAAAGCGCCCGTTTGGCCAACCGTTATCCGGCCGGAACATCGTTGCGTGACCACCCATTTTTTTGGCAGTCTGGAACACGGTCTGGGGAGCGTGATCAGTATAAATCCACCTTAGCGCCCCTCCCCAATCGAGCAAACAGTCATCGCCAAGCCCCAGTACGGGTGCAGTTGCAGGAACCGAAAGCCGCCACAGGGATTGATTGCGATTAAAGAAATTGAGTTCGTGTTCTCTTAGCTGGTGCCAGTACTCAACTCCCGTTTCATCTGTCTCGCCACCGATCGTCTGTTCGGCGGCACGCACACCGTTTTCTGTACCGGACAGCCGAATTCGAAGAAGGCCTCCCCAAAAACTCATACCTGACAATGGCAAGGGCAATTTGCAAATACGCACCATTTGCGCGCGGGCTGTTTCTTTATCAAATTCCAGTACCCTGGTTGTCTCCACTTCCGGTTGTGGCAGCACTTTGAGCGAGACTTCACAAATAACCCCCAGGGCACCAAGCGCACCAACCATCAATCGCGATACATCATAGCCGGCAACATTCTTGATCACTTGCCCACCAAAAGCCAGATACTCGCCTTTGCCGCTAATGCAGCTTACCCCAAGCACGAAATCCCGAGCGGAACCCGCGTAGGGCCGCCGTGGTCCTGACAATCCACAGGCGATTGTGCCGCCGAGAGTTGCCTGGCCCCCGAACCATGGTGGCTCAAAGCCAAGCATCTGCCGGGATTCGGCCAAACGGGCATTGATTTCAGACAATCTGGTACCGGCCCTGGCAGTGATCACCAGCTCAGACGGTTCATAAGAAACGATGCCTGAGTGCCTCGAGACATCCAATGGTGTTGCAACAACCGGATTGCCATAGAAGGACTTCGTCCCCGAACCTTCTATCCTTAGTTTTTCGGATCGCTCGAAAGCAGACCTGACAATTTCGAGAAACTCTCCCTTGAGGTCGTTGTCCGCCAAGTCAAAAACGCTCCAAATCGCTGTGCGGCAATTGACCTCGGTGAACATGCATCGCGCCAAACTCGGCACACCGGGCCAGGGTCGGCACGGCCTTACCCGGATTGAGCAGTGAATTGGGATCCAGTGCCGCCTTGACCTGATGAAACTGTTCAAGAACGGCATCTTCAAACTGCAGGCACATTGGACGCAGTTTTTCGACACCCACACCATGCTCTCCGGTTACGGTGCCACCGACTTCAACACACAACTCAAGGATGCGATTGCCCAACTCTTCTGTCAGTTCAAGTTCGCCTGCGTTATTGGCATCGTAAAGAATCAGCGGATGAAGATTGCCGTCGCCCGCATGAAAGACGTTAGCAACGCGCAGACCAAACTCGTTCGACAGCTTAGAAATTTCAACCAGCACCTTGCCGAGCTGACGCCGCGGTATGGTGCCATCTATGCAGTAATAGTCGGGGGAAATTCGACCGACTGCCGGAAAAGCAGCTTTTCGACCGGACCAGAATCGATCACGTGTTGCGCGATCTTTTGCAACCCAGGTCCCCGTCGCGCCCTGTGAGTTGAAAATTGTTTCCACGCGCGCGATCTGCTCTTCAACCTCGGCGGCATGACCGTCAAGTTCGCACAACAGAATGGCCGCCGCGTCGACCGGATAACCGGCTTTGACAAAATCTTCGACCGCCGAAATCGCGTAGCTGTCCATCATCTCCAGCCCCGCGGGTAAAATTCCACCCCCGATCACTGCGGCGACCGCTTCTCCGGCTCGTTCCACACTGTCAAAGGCAGCCATCACGACCTGTGCAACGGGCGGAATCGAAAGCAGTTTGACCAGGACTTCGACGACCACCCCCAGCATGCCTTCTGAACCGGTCATCAGAGCGAGCAAATCAAAGCCAGGAGAATCCAGCGCTTCGCTGCCGACCGTCAGCAATTCACCATCCACGGTTACAACTTTCAGCTCGAGAATATTGTGTACGGTCAGGCCATACTTGAGGCAATGGACACCACCAGAGTTTTCTGCAACATTGCCGCCGATTGAACACGCTATCTGGGAAGATGGATCAGGTGCGTAGTACAGTCCGAGGTGCTTGACCGCCTCAGAAATCGCCAGATTGGTCACCCCGGGTTCAACGCGGGCAGTCTTTGCGTCTGCATCGACGCTCAGAATCCGCTTCATACGGGTCAAGCTAAGCAGCACGCCATCCGGATTCGGCAACGCGCCGCCGGAAAGGCCGGTTCCCGCACCCCGGGTTACCACCGGTATACCCAAGCGCGAGCAGGTTTTTAACACTTTTCGCACCTCGGCAATGCTGGCGGGCAGCACGACCATCAGCGGAAGTTCACGATAGGCTGTCAGTCCATCACACTCAAATGGGCGCAATGCCTCGTTGTCCGTGACAACAGCGTCAGCACCCACGATAGATAACAACTCGGTTGCGAGTTGATCACGAATTTGTACGTCTTGTGTCGCAGATTCCATCGATTGTCTTTAATCTGAAGGCCGAGTCTCGAAAATTCATTATAGCCATCACTTATCATTATTAAGGTAAGTGAATAACGCCATTCATGCACACCACAGCAACCGAAGATGCGACGCAATTACACACTGACAGACCGGCTCATCGGACACGCAGACAACATGCTGCGAACACTGGCCGCGAAGCCGACACCGGGGCGCCCTTCCCCCCAGCGCGAAACAAACATAGATGGGCTCAGTCATGCAGAGGTGAAAGAATCAAGTCGACTGATGCGGGTCAATCATACGGGTGAAGTCTGTGCACAGGCGCTTTACCAGGGTCAGTCACTAACGGCCCGGAATGCCGAGCTAAGAAAAATATTTCACGAGGCCGCACAAGAGGAGAACGACCATCTGGCGTGGTGTGAACAAAGAATCAACACACTGAACGGCAAAACCAGCAGGCTCAATCCGTTTTTTTACTCAGGTGCATATGGCATCGGGGCGTTTGCAGGATTGCTCGGCGACCGCGTCAGCGCAGCATTCTTGGCAGAAACGGAATACCAGGTTGTCGAACACCTCGACAGACACCTGCAGCGCCTGCCGGCGCGCGATCAAGCCAGCCGCAGCATCGTCGCTCAAATGCGAGAAGACGAACTTAAGCACGCGACCAATGCAGAGCAAGCCGGCACAACCGAATTGCCGGGCGCTGCCAAGCAATTGATGCGCGGCATGTCTAAAGTAATGACCACCCTGAGCTACTGGTTTTGAGCGAACGTACCTCGACTCCTACACGTCAACGAACGTAGCTGACCAAATCAAACAAGCAACGCGGCGCAGCGAATTGTCACTCCTTCGGTACATCATGCAGCG
>JAJDZL010000160.1 GCA_022824665.1 Gammaproteobacteria bacterium
GGTTGAATTTTATAATTTATTATGATAAATATTTATCATAATAAATTATAAAATTCAACCTTTAGTTACTTTACACTCACAGCGACCAAGAATTGCACAATGACATTTTCTATGCTCACTTTTGAACCAGCGACGAAGACCTTGGCAGGAGCATCTGCAACAGGCAACCTGTGTGTGGGTGGCTGGGTGTTGCGAGCTGATTCAAGTGCGGGGATATCAGCATCTCAGGGAGCCAAACCCAGCACTTTGTGGGGAGAAGATGTAATTGGTCAGATGGCTAAAGGTGTCAATGCTGACGATGCGGTTCAGAATATCGTCTCAGGCGATGAAGGCCGTAGCTACCGACAACTGGCTGCGCTGGACGCCAAGGGTGTGGGAGGCATTTTCAGTGGTTCCGAAAATTTGCCGATCGTTGATCACATCGTTGAGACAAATTTGGTTTTGGCGGGTAATATTCTCATGAATGAGCACGTGCTTTCGACGATGAGAGACAAGTTTGCCGAATCAACCGGAGAAATTGCGAATCGACTCATCGATACACTGGAGGCTGGTTTTGAAGTCGGCGGAGATCGTCGGGGCATCATGTCGGCCGCGCTTTTGGTGGTGAATCAGGCTCTCCCTCCATTGTCGTTAAGAATTGATTATCACGAAGCCCCACTCCAAGCCTTGCGTCGGTTGTTGGCCAAGACACAAGAAGCAGAATATCAAGATTGGTTAAGCCAATTGCCTACCAGAGATTAGACTGAAGTTCAATTTTTTTCATGTTCATAGGGTGTTCATAGATATTTCGTCAATCCATATAGATAAACTCCTGCATATGCATCTCCTGACCAGTGGTATTAACGACTTGCGCAACCGGAGTCGCCCGGCGCCTTAAACCTCATTGTGAACAACTGCTACTGAACGCTTCTCACCGCGAACTATGGCCAAGTGAGCGGCCTTTTGTCCGTCAATCAGTGCCATTGAACCCTGAATTGGTCCGTTTTTCTTAAGCGCGTCATCACTCGACCGATAAAGGTTGCCAGTCATTGCGTTACCAATTCCCAGCAGATCGATCGTTTCGGTCACATAATCACCTCTGCTTTTGCAATCATCGAATGGAGCAGTGTATTCGCCCCCGCTGCGCAAAACTCACTCGACGTATTCTCAGTTTCGTTGTGACTGATTCCCCCGTCGCAGGGAATAAAGATCATTGAGGTTGGTGCTACTTTTGAAATATAGACTGAGTCATGGCCAGCCCCACTAAACATTTCATTCGTGCTGTAACCACATTTTTCGGCGCTTTTTCGAACAACATCAATGCAACCCCGATCAAACTCAATCGGTGGTGAAGAAAAAATACGCGTGATATCCGCGTCCAGCTTTGACTCTCTGTTGAATCGCTTTACCGCAGCTATGACCTGGTCGTGGAGATCATCAAATGTTTTTCCATCTGGGTGGCGCATATCAATCGTGAATTCGACACGCGAAGGTACTGTATTTCGAGAACCTGGATAGGTTCGAAATTCTCCAACTGTCAGTCGGGCTGCGAACCCGCAATTTTCTGCAATCGCATACAAATTCTCGATCAATTTTCCCGCCCCTCTCAAGGCATCGCGACGATTAGCCATGGGAGTTGGCCCAGCATGCGATTCTTCTCCAATAACGTTCACATCATACCATTGCACACCTTGAACTGCGGAAACAACACCGATGGGTTTGTCCAGCTCTTCAAGAATAGGACCTTGCTCAATATGAGCTTCGAAAAAAGCCGAGAAGCCGTGATCAGAAGGAAGCGGATTACCCAAATACCCTATTCGTTCAAGTTCACCGCGAATTGTTTTGCCATCATGGTCAGACCGGGAGTGGCCATACTCAAGATCATAAGCCCCCGCATAGACAGCAGAACCGATCATTGATGGAGGAAAACGAGCTCCTTCTTCATTTGTCCACACCACCATTTCGATTGGCAGCTTAGTCTCTATCTTGGCATCATTCAACGTTCGAATGACTTCAAGCGCGGCTAATACACCATACACACCGTCAAATTTTCCACCAGTAGGCTGGGTATCCAAGTGACTGCCAGAACCGACTGGTTTACCATCCGTCGAACGGCCTGGCCGTCGAAAAAACATATTTCCCATCGGATCAATGAGGCAATTGCAACCCTGCTCTTCAGCCCACTTCGACAACAGGTCTCTACCCTCTCGATCAAAATCCGATAAAGCCAGACGACAAACCCCACCCTTTTCAGTTGCGCCAATTTGCGCCATTTCCATCAACGAATCCCACAATCGGTCGCCGTTTACACGTAAGTTATCAATCATGATCACCCCCAGGGTGTGAAATATTTGAAGACATATTCAAGTAGTCACGTTTAATTTGACCACGATCTACTGAACTTGTATTTTTTATGACTAAGTGTTGTACCAAAGGATTGGAAACTTCGCGAAAAGCTTAAGCGTTTTCGACCCTGTATTCAGCGTGCTAGCTAGCAAAGAGCTGGCGATGTCGAATAATATTCATCAATATTGCAATCAGACCCGCACTAATCAAAATTCCGCTGCTTGGTTCGTAAACAACGCCAACACATTGTAGTCAAGCAAAACCATTGATCGAGGTATTTTCGACCGATAATCAGAATGATTTTGCACCTGTCAAGTATTTTTTATGATCCCCCTTTGAAAATATTGAGTCAGTTGATTTACTCACTGTACGCAGGTATCGACAGTTGCTGCTGTCGAGTTTTTTCCTGCACCTGCTGCATCGGTTTTATAATCACAACATGAATCGTGAAAACCTCGTTTATGACATCGAAAAAAAAAGCATTGCAAACCAGGGGTGGCGGAGTTTGATCCGGGGCATAACCTCTGGTTCCTGTTACAGTGAAACTGGGAATATCAATACGGTAGTTGGATTTTATGTCAGGTAATGGATTGATGTTATTGATTGTTGGCCTGATAGCAGGCGGAGCTATCGGGTATTTTATTGCGCGGTTTCGCAGTAAGGATAGTGACCACGAAGCCGAGCTGGCGAAACTGCAAAAAGAATTCGACGACTACCAGGCGAAGGTGCGCGGGCACTTTATCGAAACGGTGTCGGCAATCGGTCGAATCGATCAAGAACAAAAGCGGTTGTACGAGTCTGTAGCAGAAGGTGTGACTGGATTGTGCCGGCCGGTCGACGGAGAAGATGATTATTTTCTTGAACAGACGATGCAGACCTTGGGTCAACTCGAACCGCCAAAGAAGAAGAACAAAAATGACCAGTCGGCATTTGATTGACTGGATCAATCAGTCGACTGACTGAAAACAGGGTTGGCTGCTGATTAGTCGACCGATGCGCCTTCCGGCGGACTGTAGTGAATTGGAAAGGGTGTCACAACACCCTTTTCGCCAGGTGTAAGCACTTTTGCGGTACCTTCCTTTTCGACTTCGTCAACCCGGATGACGGAATGGATGGGAATGTAGGTGCGGCTAACCCCGTCGAACTGACTCTTAAGCTGTTCCTCTCCAGGGTTGACGACCAGTTGTGACTGCTCACCAAAAACGATATCGGCAACCTCGACAAATGCATACATGTCGCTTTGCAGCACACGGCGGGCATAAAGTTCGTACACCTTCGACTGGTTGTGGAAGATGACGCGATACATTCTTTTCTTCTTGTTCGCCATGGTGTTGCGTGAATTGCGGTATACGATTTTGATTTAAACGAGCTGAATCCGCATTAGCCAAAAAAATGTGATTGTGTTGGCGGATTCTATATTGATTTGGTCAGGTATTACAGTGTGATTATATATAGAGTTATCACCGGCTGAATCCCGCAATCTGAATTCTGAGAAGCAGATTTGCAAAAGCCTTGGACAGTCCGCCGCTGCCGCAGTTGAATTGAGCCGCGTATCACGTACTTTGAATGCAAATCAGTATCAAGCGGCTGCATGCAGTTTCATAAGGCGCAGGGTCTGCTTCAGGTACTTATCGTCGCGCTGCCCGGTTCTGGGGACGTTGCGGTGATAGAACCGAGCTTTTTAATCAACATCGTGAAATTTGTCCAACCGATTTCTCACTCAATCGATAGCTGGATTTTCGCTTGACACGATAGCTTGTGACTCGGCGATGCCCTCGCTCAAGTCACTTTGAATCCCTGATTAAGATAACCGGTTGATTCCACTTGTTCGACGGGCATTAAGTCTGGACTAATTGTGTTGGTTTTGGCATTCAACATTCGTAAAATCTGGTGGCAATAAACGTAAGATCCTGTTCTGAAGTTCTACGCGCCGGTCATCTGCTGCTGAATGTCGGTTTTGTCGAACGCTGGATGAGTTCTATAGCAATGAGGAAAGCCGCGCTTGAGAATTACTCGTATCTCAGTCTTTCAAGTTGACCTGACGTTGAATGAACCTTATTGGCTGTCTGGCGGTCGACTGAAATTCGATGTACTAGACAGCACCTTCGTGAGAATCGACACGGATGAAGGGCTTTCGGGTTGGGGTGAAGGCTGCCCTTGGGGTCATACCTATTTACCCGCTCACGGTCCCGGTATTCGCGCGGGAATTGAGACGCTGGCACCCGCGCTGCTTGGTGCCGATCCGCGTAGTCTCGATCACGTGAATCGGCTCATGGATATTCAGCTTCCCGGCCATCAATACGTTAAATCACCGATTGATATAGCCTGTTGGGATATTGCCGGTCAGTCTGCCGGACTGCCGCTGTGGCAGATGTTTGGTGGGGACAAAGCGATCGCGGTGCGCCTGAATTCGTCAATTTCAACCGGTACACCCGAACAGATGATCAGTCGAATTGAGCAGGCACGGGCTGCGGGATACCGCACTCATTCAGCCAAAATCGGGGGCTCCGATGCGCGAACTGATATCGAACGCATCGCAGCAATCAGTGCTGCGCTCTTGCCAGACGAGCAGATCACCTATGATGTCAACCGTGCCTGGACTCCCGGAACTGCGTTGCAAGTGCTGAACGCGATATCCGCAATTGACTGGATTGAGCAGCCGTGTGAGACGCTGGAACAATGTGCTTATGTTGCTCGAAATGTGCGACAGCCTGTCGTACTGGACGAGTGTCTGCAGAGCATGGACGATCACTTGAGAGCCTGGAAAATGGACGCCTGTACTGCACTCAAAATCAAGCCGAATCGTGTCGGTGGATTGACCAAGGCGCGTCGAATCCGTGATTTTTCGATGTCGGTTGGCTGGAAAATGCACATTGAAGATCTGGGTGGCTCAGCTTTAGCCGATACAGCAGCAATTCATCTTGCCTGTTCCACACCGGCTGAATACCTGCTCGACAGTTGGATTTGTCACGA
>JAJDZL010000135.1 GCA_022824665.1 Gammaproteobacteria bacterium
GTCATCAATAAACCCGCGGCTGGCAGCGACAAAGGGATTGGCGAATTTCTTGCTGTATTCATCGGTTCTTTCGGCAATCTTGCGGGCATCGTCGAGCTCAGCACGAAAGATTACTTCGACTGCGCCTTTTGCACCCATGACCGCGATTTCGGCACTCGGCCAGGCTAGGTTGACATCGCCCCTTAAGTGCTTGGAACTCATGACGTCATAAGCGCCGCCATAGGCCTTGCGAGTAATGACGGTTACCTTTGCAATGGTTGCTTCAGCATAGGCGTAAAGCAGTTTTGCGCCGTGCTTGATAATGCCGCCGTGTTCCTGTACAGTGCCTGGCATGAAGCCTGGCACATCGACAAAGGTCACGACTGGAATTCCGAATGCATCACAAAAGCGGACAAATCGCGCCGCCTTGATCGAGGAGTGAATGTCAAGACAACCCGCAAGCACCATGGGCTGATTCGCTACGACGCCAACGGTTCGGCCTTCCATGCGGGCAAGTCCGATGACGATGTTCTTTGCATGATCCGGTTTGAGTTCGAAAAAGTACTCGTCGTCGACAACCTTGTAAATCAGCTCCTTGATGTCATAGGGCTGATTGGGGTCGTCCGGCACCAGCGAATCCAGCGAAGGCTCGACCCGGTGTCGGGTATCGTTTGTTGTGCGCACCGGTAAGGGGCTTTTGTTGTTTGCCGGCAGAAAATCAAAGAAGTTTCTAATCAGCAGTAATGCTTCAATGTCGTTGTCGAATGCTTTGTCGGCAACCCCGGAGGTTTCAGTATGCGCAGCTGCGCCGCCCAATTGTTCCGCTGAAACTTCTTCATGGGTAACGGTTTTGGCGACATCGGGGCCCGTTACGAACATATAGGAGCTTTCCTGCACCATGAAAATAAAGTCGGTAATGGCAGGTGAGTAGACCGCGCCACCGGCGCAGGGACCCATAATGAGCGAGATCTGCGGAATGACGCCGGATGCCATCACGTTGCGCTGAAAAATATCAGCATAACCGGCGAGTGACGCAACACCCTCCTGGATTCTGGCTCCGCCGGAATCGTTGATGCCAATGACCGGCGCACCGACTTTCATGGCCTGGTCCATGATTTTGCCGATCTTCTCGGCATGTGCTTCTGACAGCGAGCCTCCATACACCGTAAAGTCCTGGCTGAACACAAACACCAGCCGCCCGTGGATGGTGCCATAGCCGGTTACGACGCCGTCGCCGGGGATGCGGTGATTTGCCATACCAAAGTCAGTGCATCGATGCTCGACATACATGTCCCATTCTTCGAAGCTGTTGTCGTCGAGCAAAAGGTCAAGGCGTTCGCGCGCGGTCAGTCGCCCCTTGGCGTGCTGCGCATCGATACGTCGCTGGCCACCGCCGTGGCGCGCAGCTTTGCGCTTGTCATTGAGCTGACTTAATATGTCCTGCAAGAGTTATCTCCGATTTGCTGTTGCGAAACGTCAAGCTTGTTGCAATCGATGTTCGATCATGTCAAGCACTTGCGGAATTGTATCCAGAATCCGGGTGCCGGGTCCATAAACTGCGGATACGCCGCGTGCCTCAAGCAGACCGACGTCGTTCGGTGGAACCACACCGCCGCAGATCACTACAATGTTATCGGCGCCTTGCGCACGCAGACCTTCAACAACTTGTGGCACCAGCGTTTTGTGTCCTCCCGCCTGGGTTGAGATGCCAACCAAGTGAACATCGTTGTCAAGTGCCTGGCGCACCACCTCAGCCGGGGTCTGGAACAGCGCGCCGATATCAACCTCAAAACCAAAGTCTGCATAGGCGGTTGCAATCACTCGCGCGCCGCGGTCGTGGCCGTCCTGACCGACTTTGGCAATCAGGGCCCGCGGTCGACGGCGATAGGACTTGACAAATCCGTCCACTCGCTGACGTATGGCCGCGACATCATCGTGACTCGACACTTCGTTTCCATAAACGCCGCTAATTGCCTGCGGTCGTGCCCGATGCTGGCCGAATTCCCTGCCGAGAGCAGCGGTGATTTCACCGACGGTTGCGCGCGCTCTGGCCGCTTCAACTGTCAGTTGCACGAGCCCCCAGTCACCGGATGCAGCGCGCTCGCTGAGCTTGTTGAGCGCACTCTGACAGCGGTCTTCATTACGGGTTGCCCGAACCTCAGCGAGCCTGGCAAGCTGGCTTTCCCGGACCGCCTGATTATCCACTTCGAGCAGTTCAATGTTCTCCTCTGAATCACTGGCAAACCGGTTGACGCCGACGATTGCTTCTTCACCGCTGTCAAGCCTGGCCTGGCGTTTTGCTGCCGACGCTTCGATACGCTGTTTCGGCATACCTGCTTCAACGGCGCGGGTCATGCCACCGAGTGCGTCGACTTCGTCGATCAGTTTTCTCGCCTCAGCAATCATGGAGCCGGTCAGGCTCTCGACATAGTAGCTTCCTGCAAGCGGGTCGACAACTTTTGACAAGCCGGATTCTTCTCTCAGAATCAGCTGGGTATTGCGCGCAATTCTGGCGGAAAACTCAGTCGGTAGCGCAAGCGCCTCATCGAACGAGTTGGTGTGCAGCGACTGGGTACCGCCGAGCACTGCGGCCAGCGCTTCGATGGTGGTACGCACGATATTGTTGTAGGGTGAGTGGCTGGTCAGGCTGACACCGGAAGTCTGGCAGTGCGTGCGCAGCATCAGCGAAGCGGGGTTTTGTGGCGCAAACCGGGACTGCATAAGGTCCGCCCATAAGTAGCGCGCAGCACGCAGTTTGGCGACTTCCATGAAAAGATTCATGCCAATGCAGAAAAAGAACGAGAGCCGCGGGGCGAAATCGTCGACTTTCATGCCTGTGGATAGTGCTGCCTGGACGTATTCGATGCCGTCTGCAATCGTGTATGCGAGCTCCTGAACACAGGTCGCACCGGCTTCCTGCATGTGGTAACCCGAAATCGAAATCGGATTGAATTTCGGCATACACGATGCGGTATGTTTGATGATGTCTGCGACGATGCGCATGGACGGCTCGGGCGGATAGATGTAGGTGTTGCGCACCATGAATTCTTTCAGAATGTCGTTTTGCAGCGTGCCGGCAAGCGCGTCTTGCTGAACACCCTGTTCCTCGCCCGCCACAATAAACATGGCCAATACGGGTAGCACTGCACCGTTCATGGTCATGGACACCGAAATTTTGTCGAGTGGTATGCGGTCGAACAATATTTTCATGTCTTCAACGCTGTCAATTGCAACCCCGGCCTTGCCGACATCACCAACGACCCGGTCATGGTCGGAATCATAGCCGCGGTGGGTTGGCAGGTCGAATGCAACGGACAGTCCGGTTTGCCCGGACTTTAGATTGTCGCGGTAAAACTTGTTGGATTCTTCAGCAGTTGAAAAGCCGGCGTACTGTCTGAGTGTCCAGGGCCTGCCGGCGTACATGGTTGCGCGCGGCCCGCGCGGGTAGGGTGGCAATCCCGGCAGGGTTGACAGGTGTTCGAGCTCAGCGAGGTCTTCAGCCGTGTACAGGGGTTTGATTGCGATCCCTTCGGGCGTGTTCCAGGTGAGGTCGCTCAAGTCGCGCGTTTTTAGCTCCCTGGCAGCCAGTTTGTGCCAGTCAGCGATGGAATATTCCGGGAAATTCATCGTGCGGGTCGAACGCCTGTTGTGCGCTTGGCCGTGTACTCAGGACTTCGGATAGCCGATGGACTGCAAAGCCTCGGTGATTTCATTGAGAATTTCCGGATCATCGATTGTCGCCGGCATTTGCCAGGGTTCATTGTCCGCAATTTTGCTGACTGTGCCTCTGAGTATTTTACCGGAACGGGTTTTGGGCAAACGCTTAACGACAACTGCCTCCTTGAACGCGGCAACCGGCCCGATTTTCGCGCGCACCAGAGCGACGCACTCTCGCACAATCTGCTCACCAGGCGTTGTGCAGCCGGCATTTAGCACCAATAGCCCGAGCGGCAGCTGTCCCTTAAGCGAATCATTGACGCCGGTTACCGCGCACTCGGCAACATCGGGATGTGAGCTCAGCACTTCTTCCATCGCCCCCGTTGACAGCCGATGACCTGCGACATTGATAATATCATCGGTTCTGGACATGACAAATACGTAGCCGTCTTCATCGATAAATCCCGCGTCTGCGGTCTTGTAGTAGCCGGGAGATTCAGCCAGGTATGCCTCAAAGAACCTTTCTTTGGCATTCCACAGGGTGGGAAAACTACCCGGCGGCAGCGGCAGTTCAACGACCAGTGAGCCGATTTCGCCGGCCGCGGCCGGTTGATTGGATTCGTCCAGCACCGTCAGATTCCAGCCGGGCGCCGGTTTCGACGGTGAGCCCTCCTTGACCGGCAGATGCTCAATGCCGATCAGGTTGGCGCAGATTGCCCAGCCTGTTTCAGTCTGCCACCAGTGATCAATCACCGGCACCTTGAGTTTATCCTCGGCCCAATGCAGGGTGTCGGGGTCGGTTCGCTCACCGGCCAAAAACAGGGTGCGAAACTTGGACAGATCATATTTTTTCAGGTGCTCGCCATTCGGGTCTTCCTTTTTGATCGCCCGAAAGGCGGTTGGTGCGGTGAACATCACCGATACCTTATGCTCAGCGAGAATGCGCCAGAACGCGCCCGGGTCGGGTGTGCCAACGGGTTTGCCTTCAAACAGAATCGTTGTATTGCCGGCAAAAAGGGGCGCATAGACGATATAGGAATGACCGACAACCCAGCCCACGTCGGAAGCCGCCCAGAACACCTCGCCAGGCTCAACGCCATAAATATGCTTCATGCTCCACTTCAGCGCGACGATATGTCCGCCGTTATCGCGAACCACGCCTTTGGGCTGTCCGGTTGTGCCGGAGGTATACAAAATGTAGAGCGGGTCAGTTGCTTTGACCGGGACACATGGCGCGGGTTCGGCCGCGGCGACAATTTCATTCCAGTCATGATCGCGCCCGGCCTGCATGTCGGCTGCAAGCTCGGGCCGTTGAAAGATGACACAGGAGTGGGGCTTGTGTTGCGCCAGATCGACTGCTTCGTCCAAAAGGGGCTTGTATGCAATTGTTCGACCAGGTTCCAGACCACAGGATGCACTCACAATGGTGTGCGGTTTTGCATCATCAATGCGCACGGCCAGCTCATTGGCAGCAAAGCCACCGAATACGACCGAATGAACCGCGCCCAGGCGAGCGCAGGCCAGCATGGCAATCACCGCCTCGGGGATCATTGGCATGTAGATGATGACCCGGTCACCTCGCGCGACACCGAGGTTTGCCAGGGCGCCTGCGAAGCGGGCGGTTTCCTCGGTCAGCTGGCGATAGGTATAGCGGCGCACCTCGCCGACCATCGCAGAGTCGTAAATCAGCGCATTTTGGTCGCCGCGGCCCTCTGCAACATGAATATCAAGCGCGTTGTAACAGGTATTGACTTCGGCCCCTGTAAACCATCGGTAATAGGGTTTGTCGGTATCGTCCAGGACTTTATCCCAGGGTTTGTCCCAGTGGACCTGTTTGGCAATTTCACCCCAATAGGTTTCGCGATCACGGATGGAGCGTTCAAATTCTGCTTGGTATTTGCTCATGTCAAGTTGTTGTTACGTCTGTAGTTTGATAATGCCGGTACAAAAATCGGGCCAGCGTCCATATTTTGAAGTTTCCCGGCGGTGAAAATGTCGATAATATTATCCAGCCAGTTTTAGCGGTCGCAGCAAACTTATTTTGCCGCAATTCGCGGCGCCTCAGATTCATTCAGTCAGTCTAAACCAAAACACCGGGAGTTTGATTCTCATGACATACGAATACATTATTGCGGAAACCAGAGACAATGTTGGATTAATTACCATCAATCGCCCCGAAGTGCTGAATGCTTTGTCGTCCGGTGTGATGGATGAGCTCGGCGCGGCGCTGGATGACTTTGAGTCGGATGATGCGATTGGTGCGATTGTGCTGACGGGCAACGAAAAGTCTTTTGCAGCCGGTGCCGACATCAGCCAGATGAAAGACAACTCGTTTGCCGATGCGTTCATGGGTAATTTCATCAGCAGCAACTGGGAGCGGGTCACACTTTGCCGAAAACCTGTGATTGCTGCGGTTGCCGGATTTGCGCTGGGTGGAGGCTGTGAGCTGGCGATGATGTGTGATTTCATTGTCGCGGGCGACAACGCCAAATTCGGTCAGCCGGAAATCAATTTGGGCATCATACCCGGTGCGGGTGGCTCGCAGCGACTGACGCGGGCAGTTGGCAAGTCAAAAGCCATGGACATGTGTCTGACCGGCCGCATGATGGGTGCTGAGGAAGC
>JAJDZL010000250.1 GCA_022824665.1 Gammaproteobacteria bacterium
GCCACCGTTTACCGTTACAAAACTCGGGCAAAATCCATCAATACAGGTGTAGTCCTTGTTGCAGCTCGACTGATCAATTCGCCGTTTGCGGCCAAATTCAGTTTCGTGGGGCAAAATGGCAACACAGTTGGACTGAATGCCGCAATCACCGCAGCCTTCACACACCTCGGTATTGATGAATATTCGTTTAGGCGGGTCCGGATACTGGCCGCGTTTTCTGCGTCTGCGTTTTTCTGCGGCGCAGGTCTGATCGTAAATGATGGCCGTGACCCCTGCGATTTCACGGTAGTCGCGCTGCACTGCATCTAGTTCATGGCGATCATGAACTTTAACGCTTGCAGGCAGTTTATTCGCGGCCCGGCAGGCAGCCACGTCATCGGTCACCACGCACACCTTGCCAACCCCTTCAGCCAGCAGCTGGTGGGCAACCTGCGAGACCGACAAGGGCCCGTCAAACGGCTGGCCGCCGGTCATTGCAACCGCATCGTTGTAGAGCAGCTTGAATGTCATCGAGGTGTTGGCAGCGACCGCCGCCCGTATCGCCAGTAAACCTGAATGCAGGTAGGTTCCATCGCCGACGTTCTGGAAGACGTGCGAGCGCGTGCTAAACAGGCTCTCGCCGATCCAGCTGGCGCCTTCGCCGCCCATTTGCGTGAAGCGGGCAGTGGAGCGATCCATCCACTGCGCCATGTAATGACAGCCAATTCCAGCCAGTGCGACGCTGCCCTCAGGCACCTTTGTCGAGGTATTGTGCGGGCATCCGGCACAAAAATAAGGCATGCGCACCAGCGGTGCCATGTCTGTGTCCTTGTCAGACAGTGCGATGATCCGATTGACGGACGCGCGAAGTGATTCAGAATCCAGCAGACGCAGAGTCTCCTCACCGATCACACGGGCAATCTGCATGGCACTCAGTCGGGCGGTCGAGGTCAGCAGAATTTCCCCCGACTCATCCCGCTTGCCCACCACAACCGGGGCGTTGGCTCGGCCATAAAGCAGTGTTTTGATTTGGTCTTCAATCAAGCCGCGCTTTTCCTCGACGACAATGATTTTTTTCAAACCTCTGGCAAATCGTTCGAGCCCGGCCGGTTCCAGCGGCCAGCTCATAGCGACCTTGTAGAGCCGGATTCCCAATCGTTCGACCGCCTGTAAATCATCAATATCCAACTCTTTTAGCGCACGCCTGACATCCGAGTATGACTTGCCGGTCGTAACGATGCCGATACGCGCCGCGGTGGGGTCATATATCAGCCGATCTAGCGTATTCTCGCGCCAAAATGCATGTGCCGCGGGCAGCTTAAGCTCATGCAAACGCTGTTCCTGCTGCAAAGGGGTGTCGGGCCAGCGAATGTTCAGCCCACCAGGCGGTAGTTGAAAATCCTCGGGAATAACAAACTTTTCAGAGACCGATGCAAGTTCAATCGATGCGGTTGCCTCGACCGTATCGTGAACGCACTTTAAACCCACCCAGCAGCCCGAGAATCGCGATAAAGCCCAGCCCGATAAGCCGAACTCGAGGATATCCTGTACGCTTGCAGGATTCAGAATCGGCATCATTGCATCAACCAAAGCAAACTCGCTTTGGTGCGCGGTCGTCGATGACTCGCAGGTGTGGTCATCGCCGAGTGCCGCTAATACACCACCATATTTTGATGTGCCGGCAAGATTCGCATGGCGGAATGCATCACCGGAGCGATCGACACCGGGCCCCTTGCCATACCAGATGCCCAACACCCCGTCAAACTTTCCGACCCCGTCGAGTTCAGCCTGCTGGGTTCCCCATAATGCCGTTGCGGCAAGGTCTTCGTTGATTGCCGGCCGAAAGACAATATTTCTGGGTTTCAGCAGCTCCTCGACCTGCCAGTACTGCATGTCGAGTGCACCGAGCGGCGAGCCTCGATAGCCGGTAATGTATGCCGCAGTATTCAGTCCGGCTGCATGATCATGCGCGATCTGCATCATCGGCAGTCGCACAAGTGCCTGAATCCCGGTCAGAAATACGCGACCGGATTCCTTGACGTATTTGTCATTCAGTGAGACTTCAGCCAGCATCGGCTACAGATATCCTGGTATATGGCCGGGTATCGTCAAACGCCCCAGCGAAAAAAATCATCGCCTTCATTCATGTAGTATTTTGACAATACCATTTTATGTACTTCCGAAGCCCCGTCAACCAGTCTGGACTGACGCTGATAGCGGTAGATCCATTCCAGGATAGTGTCTTTGGAGTAGCCTTTGGCACCGAGCATCTGAATCGCGGTATCCACCACATGGTGCAGTGTATCGGCGACGACAACCTTTGCAATAGACACTTCCTTGCGGGCAAAATCTCCCTGGGCGAGTTTCCACGCGGCATGCATGGTCAGCAGTCTGCCCTGGTGTATGCGGCTCGCCGCGTCTCCCAGCATCCACTGCACACCTTCGTGATCCGTTAAGGTCTTGCCGAATGCCATTCGTTCACCGGCATAATCACTGGCGATCTCAAGGCTTCGCCGGCAAAGACCCAGCCAGCGCATGCAATGCGTGAGGCGCGCAGTACCAAGCCGCATCTGAACCACTTTCATGCCATCTCCAATGTCCAGCAACCGATTCTCATCGGGAATTTCCAGGCCATGGAACTTCAGCTCACAGTGTCCGCCATGCTCTTCCGGGCCCATGATTGGCACCCGCCGCACGATTTCCCAGCCAGGATCATCACGATCAAACAGAAATGCAGTCAGACCCTTGCGCGGGTGATCCGAGGTGCGCGCCAGCAATATGAAGTGCTGCGCCACACCGGCACCGGTAATAAACCACTTGTGCCCGCGAATCACCCACTTGTCTTGCGACCTGACCGCCCGGGTCAGCATCATGCCAAGCGGATCCGAACCCGAACCAGGCGCCGGTTCAGTCATCGCCAGCGCGGAACGAACCGTACCGTCGATAATCGGCTGCAGCCAGCGTTCTTTCTGTGCCGGGGTGCCAACCCTGTCCAGCACGATCATATTGCCATCATCCGGCGCCGCGCTGTTAAACACCACAGGACCGAAAATCGAGCGACCCATCTCCTCATAACAGGCAGCCATACCGACGGTATCGAGCCCTGCTCCACCGCGTTCTTTCGGCATTTGCAGGCACCAAAGGCCCTCGCTGCGGGCTTTTTCCCGAAGTGGCAACAGATACTTGTCGGCAATATTCTCACCTTCATCATAGGCGTCCGGTAAAGCTTCGACCGGAATAATATGCGTATCAACAAACTCCCGAATGCGCTGCTGGTAGTCCTGAATACTGCTGTCAAGATTGAATTCCATAATAGATTTCCTTTGCTACATTGAGGATTGAAGGTGGCCGCCATCGGCGACGATGGTCGAGCCAGTCATATACGATGATGCATCAGACGCGAGCAGCAACAGCGCGCCGTCAAGGTCTGCTGGCCGCCCGAAACGTTTCTGCGGTATTTTTGCCCTGGCTTTTTCACCCATCGGCGATTCGAGATAGGCTCTGTTCATATCGGTAACAATATAGCCGGGCGCAATTGCATTGACGCGAATGGAATGGCGCGCCCATTCGTAAGCCAACACCCGTGTGAGGTGTTCGAGCGCGGCCTTGGCTACCGCGTATGGTGCAACACCACCCATCACGCGTCGTCCGAGAATCGACGCAATGTTAATAATTGATCCACCACCGGTATCAGCTGACATGTGCCGCGCGGCCTGCTGCGCAACCAGCCAGGCACCGTTCAGGTTTGTATCGACCACCTCGTTCCATGCCGCAGCTGATATATCAAGCGCATTGCCCTGAAATCCAATACCCGCATTGTTGACCACAATGTCGACTCTGCCGTGTCTCGCAATTGCGTTGGAAAACGCAGTTTTGATACTTGAGCGTTTAGTAACATCCAACTTCACCCAGCTGATTTCACTTTGCGCGTGCTTTAGTTCACTGGCCCTTTTTTTCAGATGTCTGGTCCGCCTGGCCGCAAGGACCACGTTCGCACCAGCGTCTGCCAGGGTACCCGCAAAGTGCGAACCGATGCCACTCGACGCACCGGTGACCAGCGCAGTTTTCCCATTAAGGTCGAATATTGAGTTCATAGATGCAAGACCAGTTGACAATAAGGCTCAGCGATACGCGTATCATTCGTACTCTATACCAAAAGCGAATCAATATATTGTTCCCTGTTCACCTGGACGTCGATCAGCGACATTCCCTGATGGGTCTCAGACGCTTCATACGCGGCGGCAAACTCACTCATGGAACGTGCGCTCAAACCAAGTCCACCGAAACTTTCTGCGAAGCCGGCGAAATCGGGATTGACAAGATCAGTCGCAATGACTCGCTGAGGAAAGTGTCGTTCCTGGTGCTTCCGAATGGTGCCTAGTACGCCATTGTTGATGACAATGACCAGTATTTCAAGATCAAGCAGCGCGGCAGTTGCCAGCTCCTGCGCAGTCATCATAAAACAGCCATCACCTGCAACGCAAACGACCTTCCGGTCGGGTTGGTACAATTTAGCACTAATCGCAGCGGGCAGACTGTAACCCATCGAACCGGCAATTGGTGCGAGCTGAGTCCGGTAGACCGAGCCATATCGATAATACCGATGCAGTACCCCTGAGCTGATCCCCGAACCGCTGGCAACAATCGTATCGCGCGGCAATTGCGCGTTCAGCCAACTGATTACCTGCTCATTTGAAAAACCCGCATCCTGATCAACTTCAGTTGCGTGGCTGATGTATGCTGAGCGGCCTTTGTGCAGCCACTCAGACCAGCGAGCCGAGCCCTCAAGTTGCAGTCCTTTGAGTTGTTCAATGAATGATGCCGACGTTGCATTGAGCGCGCGCTCAGGACGATACACGCGCCCGAGCTCGCCGGTGTCGGGATGAACATGAAAGAATTTCACCTGTGGCAAAGGCGCATGAACCAAAGAGTATTTCTTTGTTGGCAACTCTCCAAGCCGTGCACCGACACACAGGATTCGATCGCAATCGCGCATCATGGCTTCAAGCTCAGGACCGGTACTGATGCCAAGATCGCCGATGTAGTTGTCGTGCGCATTGTCAAAATAGTCCTGGCAGCGAAACTCCGCCACCACCGGCAGGGTGTTATTTTCTGCAATTCGCATGAACGAGCTTCTAAGCGATTCACTCCAGCCGCTGCCGCCGACAACAACGAGCGGGCGCTCAGCACCATGGAAAAAATCTGCCACCCGGTCCTTGGTATCCGGTGGTGCAAGCGGTTCAGCAACTTCAGCGATCGGCATGTCAATGATCTCAGCCTCATCAAACAGCACATCTTCCGGAAAAACCAACACCACCGGCCCTGGCCTGCCAGACATGGCAACATGCCAGGCGCGACTGACATATTCCGGAATGCGATTGACATCCTCGACTTGTCCCACCCACTTCGCCAGCGGTCGAAACATGGTGCGAAAGTCAACCTCCTGAAAAGCTTCGCGATCCAAAAATTCACGCTGCACCTGCCCGATCATCAGCACCATGGGGGTAGAATCCTGCAATGCGATATGTGCCCCAAGGGAGGCATTTGTCGCACCAGGGCCGCGGGTAACAAAACAAACCGCCGGACGGCCGGACAGCTTGCCATAGGCTTCCGCCATAATCGCCGCACCGCCTTCATGACGACAGGTCACCGTCCTGATTGACGGATGGTCATAAAGCCCGTCAAGTGCCGGCAGAAATGATTCGCCGGCAACGCAGAATACGGCTTCACATTGCTGAATTGCCAGTTGGTCAGCCAGTATTTTTCCACCGTGGCGCATTGTGACAGATGAAGAATTTCTTTTCATGTATGATTTAATTGCCTAAGTGCAGAAACATTAAACTGAGGAACAGGATTCCATAATTTTAACTTTGTTAACCGGCCTGATTTGAGCACAATTGAGAAAATGACAATGGACTCGATTAAGGCCATTCCAATTCGAATACACTGATGACAAATAAAACCCGCGTAACCGTTTACCATAACCCTCGCTGTTCCAAATCCAGACAAACCCTGGGCATTCTGAACAGCAGACAAGACTGTGAAGTCGAGGTTGTTCAATACCTGAAGTCGCCGCCTTCCACCCGCCAGCTCAAGGACATTTTGGAGAAGCTGAAGCTGAGCGCACGGGATTTGCTTCGCAGCAACGAGGCACCGTACAAATCTGAGAATTTGGCTGCTCCAGAGCTAACGGAAGATGAGCTGATTGCAGCAATGATTGAACATCCGATTTTGATGCAGCGGCCAATTGCCGTATCAGAAACAACAGCTGTGATCGGACGACCGCCTGAACAGGTTCTGACAATACTCTAGCAATCGATCGTAATGCACAGTTGATGTGTATGGATTCGCGCAGTGGACGATAACGAAAGAGATTCAAAATATTACGGCGTTGTAGTCACGATTCTGCTGCTCGCAGGGCTCGGTTGCGCGATCGGGGTTGTTGTGTCAATCCTGGCGATCGGATTTCTTGAAGGCATTAGCTGGATGAATGCGGAATTTCTGATCTCTCCGCATGAAAGAATTCAGCTTGCAACGAGCCCTTTGCTACTGAGTCTCGCTACCGTAATGGTGCCCGCCGTAGGCGGACTGCTCGTTGGATTTATGGTGTACTATTTTGTCAGCGTACGCCGTCCACTCGGGCCGCCGGACACGATTTTAGTTGTTCAGACCCGCGGCACCCCTCACCCATTGGGAAGCGGGCTCATGTCCACCCTGGCCGCGATGATTTCGCTTGGCTGCGGTGCCTCGGTCGGACAGTATGGGCCGCTGGTTTATCTTGGCACGCTGGTTGGCTCACTGGCCAATCATCTGAAACTCAAAATTCCCAACGTGCAGGCGATATGCATCGCAAGCGGCGTTGCTGCAGCAATTGCGGTTTCATTTAATGCGCCAATTGCAGGCATGGTCTTTGCCCACGAGGTGATACTGCGCCACTATGCAGTGAAGGCGTTTGCTCCGACAACGGTCGCCGCCGCGATGGGTTTCATTTTTGCCAATGTCATTTTCGATCGACCGCCGTTGTTTCTGGTCGTGTTTGAAGGTGTCCAGTATGGCTACGAATTTATTTTGTTTGCCATCATTGGTATTCTGGGCGCCTTTTTGGCAGTTGGTTTTTCAAAAGGGATTCTGGCGTGTCAAAAGTATGCCAACCGCAGTCGCATCCCCGTCGTATTTCGCCCTATGTTTGCCGGCCTTGTGCTGGGATTAATCGCCCTGCAGATTCCAGACATTCTGGGCATTGGCCAGGAATCACTGCGCTTTGCGACCATTGACGGTGCCTTCGAAATTAGCGAACTCACATTAATTATCATTGCCAAGATTGCGGTTACCATTCTTTGCATCGGGTTCGGCTTCGCGGGCGGCGTGTTTAGCCCTATTTTGCTAATTGGCATTCTGTTCGGTGCCTTGTTCGGCGGCATTCTCGATGAGTTGAATCTTATTGGACATTCCGGGGTTGTACCCTATGCAATCTGCGGAATGATGGCTGCGACATCGCCGGTTATCGGCGCACCGCTGGCAATGATTCTGATCGTATTCGAATTAACGAGAAATTATGATTTGACTACTGCTGCAATGGTTGCAGTGGTATTCTCCAATCTTATCGCATCAAGAATTTTCGGCCGGTCACTTTTTGATGTACAGCTAAGTGCCCGCGGTTTTGACCTGGCACTCGGCAGGATCAATGCACTGATCAGTTATGACAGCATCACAAACGTCATGCAAACGGAATACGCCCGTTTCAGACCTGCTGACAAAATCGGCAAAGTCTCCTTCCAACTGGCACATATTGGTCGCACCGCAGGGGTGGTTGTTGACAAAGACGGGTTTGCTGTCGGAGTTGTTCACATTGGCGATTGTGCCGGTCCCCCACCGACCACATCACTCGAAGCAGTCATGAACCGGGAAACCATTCGATTTAATGAAAACACCAACATTGGCGAAGCACTCGAAGCTTTTCGACAGTCCAGGTATGAAGTTGCGCCAGTGGTATCTTCCCAGACCCGGCAACTGCTGGGGGTCGTATTCGAAAGTGATGTAATCAACGAGTATCGCAACGTTACCGACCGAATCAGGCAGGAAGAAAATGAACCGGTATAGTGTGCTTGTGCTCATCGGCTTGCTGTTCTGGCATTCAGTCTCGTTCGGCAAGGACGATGAACTGATCGTTTCGACCTGGGGCGGCACCTATGAAGCTGCGCAAAATGAAGCCTATTTTGAACCGTTTATGCAGACCCATGACATTCAAATCAACCTCAAATCCTACAATGGCGGTATCACCCCGCTACAGTTATCCGACAACCCCGGCATTGCAACTTTTGATGTCATCGATTTAACCGAATCTGATGCACTGGCAGCTTGTGATAACAGGCTGATAGCTGAATTTGATCGATCCATTCTTCTCCCGGCTCCAGATGGCACCAGCGCCAGAAATGACTTTGTCGGTGATTCATTGTTTAAGTGCGGGATTGCTCATCTAAGCTACGCCACCGTACTGGCTTACGATGATCGGGCATTCCCCAACGAAAAACCCAACTCTGTGGCAGATTTCTTTGACATCGAAAAGTTTCCCGGTAAACGCGCAATTCAACGCACTCCAAAAGGCATTCTTGAATGGGCGATGCTTTCCTATAACGTGCCGGCCCGGCAAATCTATGATCTTTTGAGTACCGAGCGAGGTTTCAAGCTGGTGACCAAGCGACTGAACCAAATCAGGGACCACATTGTGTGGTGGGAGTCCGGTCAGGAACCGGTCGAGTTGCTGCGCGATGGCAAGGTCGTCATGGCTTCGGGATACAACGGACGATTCTTTGAAGCTCGGATTAATCAGGACATACCGATAACGATCATCAATGACGGACAGTTTCTTGAGCTCGGTGTGTGGGCTATTCATCGACAGGCACGCCGGCCTGATCTTGCAGCAAAGTTTATTGCCTTTGCAACCAGCACCGAGCGAATGGCCGCATTTTCCAACCTGTTGCCCTACGGACCAACACGCCAGTCAGCATATGAACGAATCGGGTTACATGCTTCAACAAATGTCTCGATGCGCGAGCATTTGCCGGTATCTGAATATACCAGCTACCGACGAATTCGCGCAGACAGTCAATGGTATTCGGGTACGGAGACGATCCGCAACCGATGGTTTGACGACTGGCTGAATTCTGCATCAGAGTAGTTATTTTGAACGATATATCAATTACCTGATAGTTATTATTCACGTTGATACTCATTCATTTCCAAATTCGATCCGGTCGCTTTGTGAGAGTATTCCGGCTTCGAATAATATGCCCTTGCGCAGACATTTTCGGTTTTTGGTATTGACATTTTTCCAATAATCGTTCAAGATATTCCCATCGAGCTTATGTGGAGCTTAGCCAGAACATTACGCATTGATGACCTCAAGATTTCAGTCGAAGTGGATATTCGCAGACATTGCACTTGTTTGCGGGATTTACAGCGCGTGGTTTTTGCTGGTTATCTTTGGCAACTCGCTGCCGCTGATCGTGCTTTTTGTATTAGGTGGATACGTCACCTGTCTGCATGGCAGTCTGCAACATATCGCGGTACACGGTTATCCAACCCGGTGGAAGCGGCTGAATGAACTGGTGGTTTATCCGCCACTTGCGTTTTATTATCCCTATCCGACGTATCGCAATAGTCACCTGCAACACCACTCCACTGAAATCTTAACGGATGCAGAAAGCGACCCGGAGTCCCTTTATCTTTCCAAGACGCACTGGGAAAACCTGAACGCTGCCGGTCGAATGATTTATCGGTTCGGTTTCACGCTTGTCGGACGTTTGCTAATTGGCCCTGTCGTTTCGCTTTATCTTTTGTGGAAATCCCAAGCACAGCAAATTCTGAACGGAGACATTGCCTGTTTAAGGATCTGGGCGGTGCACCTGTGTGCCTGCGGTGCGATTATGCTGTTTGTCGTTCTGGTAGGCGAAATGGCGCTTTGGAAGTATATCGTTTGCTTCGTCTACCCCGGCATTTCACTGACTTTGCTACGCTCCTACACCGAACACCAATGGTCAGATAACAAGCAGGAGCGTTCCATTGTGATCGAAGGCTCCCCAATCAGTCGTCTGCTATATCTGAATAACAATTTCCACTGGGTACACCACGACAATCCGGGACTGCCCTGGCAGGAAGTAGCGAGAGTCTTCAAGGAGCGACGCGCCGAGATCCTTGAGCGCAACGGTCATTTCTACTACCGAGGCTATGACCAGGTATTGTTACGCCTGCTTAAGGACCGCATGATTGATCCGGTTCATCCACTGCAAACCAGTTAGCGTTCGTTCTATCGTCAGTCGACGCGCGCGCCGACAATCAAATTACGACGGGAATTTGACATAATGTCCAATCCTCAATCCATATTTCGAGACTATTCGCGGAGAGTAAACAAATGATTGAACGATTCGACACCAATGAAAGAATGAGTCAAGTAGTGATTCATGGCAATACAGTTTACCTGGCTGGGCAGGTTGCGTTTGGCGCAGCGGGCGAAAGCGTAACCGAGCAAACGAAAGATACGCTGCAGCGCATTGACGAATTGCTGGCAAAAGCCGGTACTGACAAGTCCAAGCTGCTGTCTGCGACGATATGGCTGACTGATATTGGCGATTTTGCCGAAATGAATGCCGTTTGGGATGCCTGGGTTAGTCCGGGCAACGCACCGGCCAGAGCCTGTGTTGAGTCAGCTCTGGCAGCGCCTCAGTTCAACGTGGAAATCGGCATCATTGCAGCGCTCGACTAGCCGGGTAAAAATCGCTGAATGACTAATCCGGGCCTTTTATGCGGATTGTAATACTTGGCGCCGGCGTGATCGGCATTACGACCGCTTACGAATTGGCGCGTAGCGGTACCCACCAGATTACCGTTGTCGATACAAGTCCGGAAATTGCTTCGGAGGCCAGCGCAGTCAATGCGTCGATGATTGCACCTGGACACGCATTTGCGTGGGCTTCGCCAAAGGTGCCAGGCATCCTGCTGAAATCGCTTTATCGAAATGATCAGGCGTTTCGAATTCGACTGCGCTTTGACCGGCAGTTCTGGAGGTGGACGGCGCTGTTTCTGAAGCAGTGCAATAGTACGGATGCGCATCGTAACACGCTTCGCAAACATGCATTATGTGTCTATTCCCAGCACCGCCTTGACCACATCACCCGGGAACAGTCAATCGAGTACGATCAAATTCAGCAAGGCCTTTTGTATTTGTTTCGAAGCCCTGAGACGTTCAAAAAAGGTGTCGAGCACTCAAGGATTCTTGCTGAACGCGGGCAGCAGACTGAGATTCTGAATGCCGACGAAGTCGTGGACATGGAACCCGCGTATCATGGCGTGCGAGCAAAGATCGCCGGTGCTGTTTACTGCCCGACTGATGGAACCGGAAATGCCAGAATGTTCACTCACTCGCTTGCTGAAATCTGCGCCGATCGTGACGTTGAGTTTCTGCTTGATACCCGGGTTTCGGCCCTGACAGTCGATCACAATCGAATCAGCGCAGTCAAGACATCCGGCGGTGAGCTGGAAGCTGATCTTTATATCGTTGCCCTTGGCGCCCATACACCCTTACTACTGAAACCGGTCGGTATTGATTTGCCAATCTACCCTGTCAAAGGCTATTCGCTCACACTGCCAGTCAAATCGAGGCACAGGCCGCCCAGGATTGGCACAGTTGATGAGGACAACCTGGTCGCGTTCGCACCGCTTGGCAATTCATTGAGAGCAACGGCTACCGCGGAATTTGCCGGTTACAGTTCTACCCACAGACCGAAAGATTTTCAGCCAATGATCCGCGCACTAACCGGGCTTTTGCCCAATGCAGCCGATTATGACAGCCCGGACTATAAAACGTGTTTTCGGCCCATGACGCCACAAGGCACGCCGTACATTGGCTTCACAAAAATCGAAAACTTGTTTGTCAACTCAGGCCAGGGACACATGGGGTGGACAATGGCCTGTGGATCCGCAAAAATCGCCGCGGATCTGATTTTCGGCGAAGAACCCGAAATTGACGCCGCCCCCTTTCGGCTAACTTGACAGGCCTATTGACGGGTTTTGAGATAGAATGACACTTCATCAGCATTCAGTCACCTTTTTGTTCATCAAGGCCGCTTAAGGCGAGGCAGATTCCATGCAACAGGCAGTCCAGACCATCGAGGATTCATCACGCATCGTTCGAAATCACATTCCATTCGATGTCGACGATGGCATCGCGAAACGAGCAGCCATTGGCGTCATTGTGCTTGGCTCAGATCAGACCATTGAACACGAGTTCAGATCGTTTCTCGATATT
>JAJDZL010000001.1 GCA_022824665.1 Gammaproteobacteria bacterium
CTTTCAATAGCTGAAATTGCCTTTTAGATTGGGTATTTGCGGCGAGTCTAATCGCAGGCCGCGAAAGAGATTTCACTTCGAATGTACTATTAATTTGGCTTTGCTTGGTAGCGGGTATAACCCGACAAAAAATTGAACCAAAAACACAAATTACCCAAATCCGTTAAAACGTTTCAGGCAAATCTCGCGTATATTTGAATTATTTAAAACCCGGAATATGCATGGCCACCGCGACTAATTTCATGGCTATAAATTACAATTTATACCGCAAACGCTTCGATTCGAATGCGTTTTGGAAAGCGTGTATTGTTTCAATTTTCTAACGATGAATGAATTAAACAATCGCTTACAACGATAATTTCCGGAACATGAGCAAGTAGGTTAACCTGAGATACCTGGAATGAACCGGGCACAAGACATTAATCCCGCTATGCTTTAGTGGGCGCGAAAAACATCCGGATTGAGTTTAGCGCAGGCTGCTCATCAATTTGATTTTATTCATACATCTGCAAAGGAAACCGCAAAACAGCGTCTACAAGCATTTGAGCAGGGAGAACGCAAGCCAACCCGCAATCAACTGCTAAAATTCGCTTCCCGTTACCGTCGCCCCGTATTGGTCTTTTATTTGCAAGAACCTCCAAAAAAAGGTAGACGCGGCGAAGACTTCCGTCGGGCCACGAACAAAATGTCACAACGGGATAACGCACTTCTAGACGCGCTTATTCGTGAAACTAAAGTACGACAGGAACTAGTCAAGTCATTGCTTGAAGACGAAGATGTGCCAAACCTGTCTTTTGTGGGCTCAGCTAATTTAAAACAGGGCGCGAAAACCGTCGCTGAGTCAATTGCAACTACACTCGAATTTGATTACCAACAAAGTAGTACGCGTCACGGTAATGCTGATGATTTGTTCACTACGCTTCGGACAAAGGCAGAATCCTGCGGCATCTTCATCTCCCTTGTTGGAGACATGGGTTCTTACCATAGCGCGTTTAGAACCGATTTATTCCGTGGCTTTGTTCTCTCAGACCAAGTAGCGCCATTTGTAGTGATTAACGATCAGGATGCCCGCCCCGCACGATCATTCACACTTGTACACGAACTCGCACATATCTGGCTTGACCGCTCTGGTATCAGTGGCCAACCGTCTCCTGATACACCCCAATCCCAGTATGATCGCATAGAGCAATTTTGTAATGACGTTGCAGGTGAACTCCTGCTTCCTTCCAGTGCACTGCGCACTCAATCAACAGAATCATTCGCGCGCGATGTTGATGATGCAACTGCAGTCATTCGAGAATTCGCCAAGCAATGGCGAGTTAGTGAATCTATGGTTGCTTACCGCCTCCATCGAGCTAATTTGGTAGAAACCAAAGTATACCGAAACCTCATAGCCTCTTATTCTGCACGCTGGCGTCGCCATAAACAGGAACAGCGAGAAAAAAATAATGATCGCAATCCGGGCGGCCCCGACCCTCACGTCACGAAACGCAGTAAACTTGGAAATGAACTGGTCGATGTCGTGTATCGCAACGTGCGTGAGGATACCCTTACAGACACCAAAGCAGCGATGATTCTTGGCATAAAGCCTGGTTCAGTTGAACCCTTTCTCCGAAAATATGAAATTCAACACAGCTCAATCATCAGACCAAGAGAACCCAATCAGGACTGTGGATTTTTTTTGCAGTCAAGAAACAAGATATAACGCATCGGATCTGATGCAGGCTACCCGAATCTCAAATGACCACAAGTACGCAACACAAAGCCAACCGACTGCATAAAGAAACCAGTCCCTATCTTCAACAGCATGCCTTCAATCCGGTTGACTGGTATCCGTGGAACGAAGAGGCACTCCAGCGGGCCAGGCGCGAGGACCTGCCCATTTTACTTTCCATCGGCTATTCCGCCTGTCACTGGTGCCACGTCATGGAGAGTGAATCATTCGAAAACGACGAAATCGCCGCCATCATGAACCAAAATTATGTCTGTATCAAGGTGGACCGCGAAGAACGACCTGATCTGGACAAGGTTTATCAGCTGGCCCATCAGCTCTTTAACAAGCGCGGCGGTGGCTGGCCACTTACAGCAGTTCTAACACCGGATGAACTTGTCCCCATTCATGTTGGCACCTATTACCCGCCCAGCCCGCGTCAGGGTATGCCGGGTTTTGGCGATCTGCTGAAAAGAATCGCAGAAATTTATCAGGAGAAAGACAAATTTATCCAGGATCACAGCAAAGCTGTGAGAGATGCCTACACACAGTTAAGCCTTTCCGGCACCAATAAAGACGTACCACTCGACGAAAACCTGATGCATCGCGCAGTTGAACATCTGTCGCTTGACTATGATCCGGTGTTTGGCGGCTTCGGTGAAGCTCCAAAATTTCCCCACCCGACTCAACTGGATATGCTGCTGACTTACTTTCAGCGCGCACACCACCCGAACCACCAGTTGGCATTGCGTTCAATCGACATGGCCACTCACACGCTCGAAACAATGGCTGAAGGCGGACTGTATGACCACGTCGGAAGCGGCTTTTGTCGATACTCCGTTGATGCTCGCTGGGAGATCCCTCACTTCGAAAAAATGCTCTACGACACCGCTCAGCTCATGCCGGTTTATGTCGATGCCGGCTGTTTGAGCGAACGCAATGACTTTCATGCAATCGCCGAACACTCAGGCGAATGGGTATTACGGGAAATGCAATCCCCGGATGGCGGTTACCTGAGCTCAATCGACGCAGATTCCGAGGGCCACGAAGGCAAATTCTATGTATGGACAAAGGAAGAGCTGCAAAGTTTGTTGGATAAGCAGGAGTTTGATGCCACAGTGATTCGCTACGGATTGAGCGGTACGCCAAACTTCGAAGGCAAGTGGCACCTTAGAGTCAGCCATTCACTGACCACCGTCGCACAAAGATCCGGTTTGTCGCTCGATGAGACTTCAGCGGCACTCGAACGAGCACGAGCGAAACTGTTTGCTGCGCGCGCCGAACGTGTCGCACCACACTGTGATGACAAAATTCTTGCGTCCTGGAACGGTTTGATGATCAAGGCAATGGCCAGAACCGGCAGGTATCTTGAGCGTCCTGATTTTGTCAATTCAGCCGGCCGCGCACTCGATTTCGTGCGTGATCGCATGTGGCAAAAAAACCGGCTGCTTGCGACTTCACGCGGTGAAAAAGCCCACCTCAATGCGTATCTGGATGACTATGCGTTTATCGCCGAAGGTGCGCTTGAGCTACTGCAGGCACGCTGGGATGATCGCGACCTCGCCTTTGCCACCGAATTAATGGATGCGCTGCTCGACCACTTTGTCGACCCGGCAACCGGCGCATTTTGCTTTACCTCTGACGATCACGAAAGCCTGCTTTACCGTGCAGTACCAACG
>JAJDZL010000015.1 GCA_022824665.1 Gammaproteobacteria bacterium
ACCGAAGGGCCGGTCATTTTGTGGGACTTCGGCGATATGCCGCATCTTGCAGAAGACCTCCCGACGATTGACGAGTATCGGGTGATCACGCCGTTCTACTTCTTCGCTTCGGGCTCCCGCTGCGAGGAAAACGCGCACAAATTTGCCAGAGAGATTGATGATCTTGTCACCACCCATGGCGGCGGCAATCGAAGGATTGCTGTTGATCGGTGCACCCTGCATGGAATTCGGGCATTGGAGAGCCGCGGCCTTGAGTTGACTGAGGGACAGGATGTGATGGAAATCGCCCGGGTGATCAAGTCCGCGGAAGAACTCGAATTGATGAAACACTCCGTCCATGTTTGTGAGACTGCAGTTAAAAACATGCGCGCGGCAATGGTGCCAGGAATCACCGAAAATGCGCTTTGGTCCAAACTCCATGAAACAAATGTCGCACTCGGCGGCGAGTGGATTGAAACGCGTCTTCTGTCCTCCGGACCGCGTACCAATCCATGGATGCGCGAATCATCGATGCGGGTGATCGAAAAGGGCGAAATGATGAGTTTTGATACTGACCTGATCGGACCTTATGGCTATTGCTGTGATATGTCCCGTTCGTGGATTTGCGGCGAGACCAAACCGACGCCGGAGCAGGCACGGCTCTACCAGTTGGCAGCTGAGCAGATCCGGTTTAACACCGAGTTGCTGAAACCGGGCGTTAGCTACCGGGAGTTGGCAAGCAAGGCCTGGCCAATTCCTGCGGAGTTTGAGCCAAATCGGTATGGGGTCATCATTCACGGGGTCGGTCTGGCTGATGAGTACCCCAGTATCAAACACGCGATGGATTTCGACAAAAAAGGCTATGACGGTGTATTCGAACCCGGCATGACACTGTGTGTGGAATCGTATATCGGTTCAATTCACGGCGGCGAGGGCGTCAAGCTGGAAGAACAGGTGCTCATTACCGAGACCGGGTATGAGATGCTGACTTCCTATCCGCTTGAAGACTGGTAGCGCCGCGCGGCCGCGAAAAATCGCATCTGCGATGGCATAATAGACCTGATAAAAGCTGAACGTGATGCAAAGGCAACTGAACGCCACTTAGATAATAAGATTGACGATCTCAGATTGAAATTCCTGACTAATTTTACTGAGGAGCAAAACAACCATGATTGATTTCACAGTTTCAGAAATCCCACTGACAACAAAAGACGGGACATTTAAGGGCTTGGAGAAATACAAGGCCCTCGTACGCGATGATAACGACGAGTGTTTGAGCATTGTTGGTGCTGACTACCGCGTGTTTCAGAATGATGAGGTATTCGGTGCGATCGAAGACAAGATAGCGCAGGCTGTTGGTCGTAAGGGCATGCGCCATATGACTACAGATGAGAGCGCTGTAAAAGGCGGTCAGACGTGTTTAAAATCGTATACCTTCCCTGACATCACAGTGCCCTCAACAAAGGGCTCACGGGCTGACATACGCTTCAGAGCGATTGGAGTGAACGGCTTCGGCGGACGCTCAGTCAAGGTGCTGTATGGAGGCATTGACTACTTCTGCTCAAACGGGCTGCTGATTGGCGAGCAAGTCAATGAGATTATGTTCAGGCACACAAAGAATAATGTTGTGTCAACGAATGTTAATCCCGTGAAGGACGCGCTCGAAACTTTCCATAGGTACGGCGACAAGTGGAAGCAATGGCAGACACAGCCATGCTCACATGCAGACGCTGAGGAAGTGCTTAACGCTTCTTTCACAGAGACACTTGCTAAGGCACTTGTGGCGAGATTCACCACAGAGGCTGTTGACTTGGCACGTGGCATGACTGTATGGAGTCTGTACAGCGCAATGACGTATTATGCGAGTCATGACTCAGCACAGTTCCCTATCAGCATATTTGCGGTACGCAATCGCAATCAGCTTGGGGTACTGCTCGATCGTTCACAGCATGTTGTACGTGTTGTGAACTCTCCTGTGTGGCAAAACCAATTCGGCGATTAGCCGAACTGCGCCGGGTACGCCCGGCGTTATTCTTGCCATTTATAGAGGTGAACTCGATGTATGTGAATCATGGCAAAACGTCACTTCTGAGCAAGTCAAACCGGAGCAAGAACTTACTAATTGGTTTAAGCGAGACAAGGTGAAAAAGTCTTGCATGCAGTTGGCTAACAGCCTGTATGTTGAGCGCAATGTTCTGGCTATTGACAACGCGTCAATCAAGTATCACATTGAGCAGCATATCGATGAGGACGCGCACATCGCTGATTTGACAACGCGTCAAATTCGCAAGATTGAGAAAATGGAACATCGAATAGTTCTGAAGGTCTCAGAAATAGCGCTGCTGGACGATGTCGTGGGTAAATTCAAATAGCGAATCAAGCTCAGGACCCAGCTCCGCGATTCTGGGGTCGGTTGTGGTGCCCCGACAAAAACGGGCATAGATCTGCATAAAAATGATGCAGTGCTTAAAGGCGGTCAGCACCCGATAGTAGTGAATGTCTGACAGATCTCGCCCGCTGACCATGGCGTAATATTCGGTCACCTCCTGGCGAGTCATCCATCCCGGACTGCTTGCAGTCGGCATTTGACCAACCTTGTTGAGAGCTGGAGGGTCCTCAGGTTCTACCCAGTAGCTGAGCAAGGTGGCGAAATCGAACAGTGGGTCGCCGCGCGTACACATGTCCCAGTCCAGTAGCGCGGTCGGCTGAGTCAGCTGCCCGCGGTCCAGAACAATATTGTTCAGCTTGAAGTCATTGTGCAGCAGCGTGTGGTCCTGGTGCGGCACTGGCTGGTCTTCCAGCCACTTGATGATTGCGGCTGCCGAGCTGGGGCAGTCGCGTTCCCGGTAAACATCTCTCGCGGCAACCTTGAATCGTTTGACCCAGCCGGCTAGTGCCCGCTTAAGAAAACCTTCAGGATGTCCAAGGGTATCAAGCCCAACACTTGCCGGATCTACTGCCTGAAACTCGACCAGCACGTCAATGATCATCTCAGACAGCCGTCGCGTTTTACTGTGTAAACTCTCCGGGATCTCCATCTGAATGACAGCACCCGGGCGATATTGCATGATAAGAAACGGTGCGCCCAACACCTCGGACTCCTCGCAGAGCAACAGTCCCTTTGGTGCCAGCGCGAAGCGTTTCCATAACCTTGACGTCACCCGGAATTCTCGCACCATATCGTTGGCACCGGGCGGCAATGGACCATGCGGCGGTCGCCGCAGCACCCAATGCTCGCCATTGAGGCAAATCAGAAAGTTCAGATTGCCGAAGCCGCCCACGAATTGCCGCGGCGGTGGATCGGGTGTAAATTCGTGGCCGATGCCTTCCAGGTAGTCCTGTAAATTTGACCAGTTTTCGGGCTGCTGGTGCTCCGGAGCAAAAAAACGGTCGGTTGTCAGATCTATGGGCTTTATTGTCAAAATGGGTTACCTTGCGAGCGGCGGCAGGATTGCCGGTCTGCCAGAATTGATGGCCGAAAACATGCACAGATTATGTATTGAACCTGTCGCATTAATGGCGTCAGTTACATCGATCATTTGTTACACGTTATGGCGGACGGGTTTCGGCGAAGGCGTGGGTGATTGGTGCAATTGAGCCGATTGAAAAAATGAAATTGTGGTTTGCAGCAGGATACAAATTCAAACAAATATTGGCTGCCGGTGCTCAAATCGCTTCCAAGTATAATTCTAGCCGTATTGATACCACCGACTCGGAGTAAAAACATGGACCCCAATAAACCCAGAAATCCCGGAAAGGTTGAATGGTCCGGCGAGAATCCCGGAATTTATCTCAAAGAAGACCCAGATGGAGACTGGAGTGCATTGGGAATATTTTTTCGAGTCGTGCTGTCTCCACACGGTGCCGGTACGACAATGATTGTGCTTGAAAGTCCTGACGAAGCCGCCGGGCTGCCGGACGTTAACAACATTTGTCTGACCGATAACGAAGCGCTGACCGAGTACCTGATCACGGACTACATGTCCAAGTTTCCCTCATTTAGAGGTCGCGTGGGGCTCGATGCAATGAGCTACCGTGAAATCGACAGCATTACCTCGCGAGGTGATCTCAGAGAATATCGTACAGAGTCGATTATCTCGAAAGATCTTGAAGTTGTGATGACCTGGCGCGATTTGCAGGAGCCGTTCGCTGCGGAGGTTGCGGTCGAAGCATCAGCCACCGGCGAGCACGAAATGTACAGCATTTTTCTGGAGGCCAAGGCGGCTGAAATTGTGGTCAATGGACAGGCTTTCTCAGGTCAGGTTACCTCCAGAAACTTCCTGGGCAAGCAGATGAGTACAGCATTTATGGCGATATCGGAAACCTGGATTACACCGAGCAGTTAAATGTCAGGCAGAGTGTTTGCGCCCACCCCGATCGTGCGATTTTTACGCGGTTGAACTCGACAGCAATGCCTGCCGCTCAGCCTTCCGGTTTTGTTGTGATCTCGCTTCATCAAATTTTCGTTCAATGCCTGTACATATGCTTAAATTCATCAGCTGCTTCGGTTGATTCCAGTTGCAGAAATTTATAACGGCAATAAAAACAATATAATATGGATTCAATTAAGGTGAAGATATGATTTACCTGCATTACTTTGCCGGCCTGTTTGTAAACACAGGCTGACAATCAACAGAATCTGTACTGAATCGACAGCAACTGACGAAGGAAGAACATGGACAAGATACTCGATTGGGGCGCCCAGTTCGCGCTCGTTGCACTCGATACCACCCGGCGCATAATCGAATATCTGCCGCAAATATTTGGCGTGCTGCTGCTGCTGTTGGTGGGATGGCTTGTGGCATTGCTGGGCAGGATGATTGTGGTCCGACTGATCAGGGGCCTTAATCAGATCCGGTCACGCGTGCAGATTGCCGGTACTGCAATTCTGCCAAATATTTCCGAGCCCTTCGCGCAGGTCATTGCGCGGGTCGTATTTTGGATCATTATTCTGATATTTGTTGCACTGTCAACAGACTTGTTGGGCCTTGGCATGTTTGCAGACTGGCTGAGCCGGCTGGTGAATCATTTGCCCAATATATTGTCCGGCGTACTGATCATCTGGGCCGGTGTGGTATTCAGCG
>JAJDZL010000205.1 GCA_022824665.1 Gammaproteobacteria bacterium
AAGAGAATCCGACATCGCTGATTTAATCAGCCGGTTCCTTAGCGTGACCCCGCAGGGTAATGTGAGCGGCCTTCCTAGCACATCGGTCAGACTTTGCTGCGACACGTCGCTTCTCCGGTTGTGATGTTTTTGATAGTTTGAAGGTGGTTAAGCGGTCTGCCATCAATAGACATCCCCCCACTGCCAAAGTTTAACCACACGAGTGATCAACTCGACGCCTAAATTCGTGCTAACCGCGTATTGATTGAATCGGGCGCAAAAATTTTCTTGATCGTACGCCCATTGCTCTTCGTCACTTCCGAATCCAGCAATCCTTGAGCAATAAGGTACTTTACATCCTTATGTACACTGGAATAGTCCCGACTTTGCTTTTTTGCCAGGCTGTAAATTGAGATGTCGGGTTCGTTAATGATCAGACGCATAATTTGCTTTCGCCGTTTACTTAGTCGAGCGACCTTGGAAGATACCGGGTACTGACTGTCACCAACACACCATATTCCCCATATCGCATCATAAGTTTCTAAAGGCCTGTGATCTAATGGTTGGTCAAGGCTGAATTCGTTTCGAATAGTTGGCCAGTCATGAATAAATCGACCTTTGCCGTATTCCTCCAAAATGAATTTCATCGGTAAATGTCGAAACGCGGTTGCCACACTTTTCCTGTGCTTCTCTATATTTCGCAAGTATCCACGAAACTGTCGGTAGGTTGGTGCTCCTGACCAAAATGCCTGTCTCAAAATTTCTGTCTTGTCCATTTTCGATCACTTCAAAGGTGACGCAATGAACCGATAATTGGATCAAAATACCGTTTTGCCTCGTAAGCCGTTATGTTTTCAAATTGAGGAAAAACTTCCAACCGTACAAATTCATCTGCGAGTTCCATCCACGGCATCCGGGAAATCCCCCTAATGAAACCATCAACCGAAAAGTTTGCACCATGATGATTTATGCGTTCAATGAATTTAACGATCGGTTCGTGTTGGCTATCCAGTACATACAAGTCGAATAGATCCCGTGCTTTTTGCCGACCACCTTGTAACTCATCATTTCCAATTGTACTGACACAATATCCCGTACCTGTAATGGTACACAGTTTACGGTAATAGAGCCCATCAATAACTTCCGTACGCACATTATTTGTGACGACTACGTCAAACAGATTTGCAAATAAATCTTCAATAACACTGATTTTAATTCTTCGTCCATTGATCAGAGTCCAACCATGAAGTTGCGTGACAAATCGACCTCCGGGAATTCGATTAACGTCAGTTAGCGGTATAGCCAGAGTCGCAAATTTCCTTTCCACACTGATCGGGTCAAAGTTGCCAGGCAGAAAAAAATCCAGATCCCTGCTGATTCGATGATTCAAGTAACAACGAGCCAATGCTGTTCCACCCGCCAAGATCATCTGCGGAAAAGGCGGGTCCTCACAATTCATTACTTTTGTGAGAATTTCGTCCTGAGCCTTGTATATCTCGTAAAACATCATATATGACATATTATGCTGTAACGGTTGGTACCTGCCCTGTTTCTTTATTCCCGGAACACAGCAACATCAATCTCGTTTATTCAGTTGATTTGGCAAACCGCCAAAATTTGACAAACAGATACTCATCGAATTATTATTTACTAACTGTCTGTAATTAATTGCGACCAGAATTCACCCTTGACTAATACATCGATTCAAACCGCTGCAGCTGTTCGTCGCTTTAATCGAAGCTTCATACTGTCTGAAATCTATCGCAAGACCACCGTATCGAGAACCGGACTGATCGCAAGTACGGGTTTGACTGGAACTGGCATCTCTCGAATTACGCGCGAACTGATCGCTGCCGGCCTGGTTGTTGAGGGCTCTCAGTTGCCAAGAAACGGATTGCCGGGCAGAAAGGAAACTGAACTTTCTATCAGTGATGCAATCGCTCACATTGTTGGTATCAGTCTCCATGTGGACAGTCGCAGCATTGTGCTTGCCGACGTTTGCGGTGTGATCAAGGACAGTGTCAGTCTCGACATTCCCCTCTCAGAGTCGCCAGAGCGAGTCATTCGTCGTATCGGAGATTTGGTTCTTGAACTGATTGATCGCAACAATCTTCAAATCGACCAGGTGATCGGGATAGCCTTGGCCTTGGCGGGAAAAATTGACCCGATAAATGGCATCCTGATGGAGTCCCGGATCTATCAGTGGAAAGATCTGCCGATCCGCGATCTTTTATCCGAACAAGTGGGTATAGCAGTTGCCATTGAGAATCTGAACAATGTCATTAATCTTGCAGAATCCTACGTCGGTCAAACTCAGGGCTATGACAATATTTTGACACTGCGCGTGGGTACAGGATATGTTGCGGCAAGCCTGATGCTGGACGGACGCCTGATTCGCGGTCGTAATTCGGCTGCCGGGCTAATCCATCATGTGCCGATGAATGCAAACAATATTGAATGTGAATGCGGCCGGCGCGGCTGTATCAATACGGTATCTTCAGGATTTGGAATTCTTGCCCGGATGACAAACAAGAAAAACGTTTCATTCACACCTGGAGAGTTGCCTGATAGCAACAGGCAAATCGCTGAAATTGTCAATTCGGCGGCACAGGGAAATACCCGCTCAAAGAGAATCTTGCGCGAAGGCGGCCAAGCGCTCGGAATGTATGCGGCGCAGCTTGCCGAAGCGATTTGTCCCGAAGTGGTGGTTCTTGCAGGCAAAGTCGGGCGCTGTCCGGCGTACATGGATGGATTTACCGAGGCCTGGGGTCAGTTTGCCTCACCAGACAATGCGTCCAGTGTACAAATCATTCGCTCCAATAAATCTGTCATTGAAGGAACAGTTGAATTCGCGATCGACCGATTTTTGCTGTCCATGGATCTCGATCTGGAGCCATTGACGCGGGCTTTCCACTCAATGGAAGAAGCTGCATGAGCAAGGACTACGGCAATCCCAATGTATTGCTGGTGATGGTCGATCAGATGACCGTTCGCGCGATGAGCATCTATGGCAACCACGTTGCCAAGATGCCAAACATGGAAAAGCTGGCTGCGGAAAGTGTACTTTTCGAAAACGCATATTGCGCCTCACCACTTTGCGCCCCTGCCCGTTTCTCCCTGCTAACCGGCAGACAATCGGTCAACATCAACGCATTTGATAATGCCAGCGAGTTTCCAGCCAGTACGCCAACGATGGCGCACTACCTTCGAGAGCTTGGTTATTTCACAATTTTGTGCGGTAAGATGCATTTTATCGGCCCCGATCAGCTGCACGGCTTCAACGAAAGAATTACGACAGATGTCTACCCTTCGACGTATGCCTGGGTTCCGCGCTGGGATAAAGGCGCAAGCTACATTAGCTCAGGGGTCACCTGCGCATCAATTCTGGAAGCAGGCCCCTGTATTCGGTCTTTGCAAATGGACTACGATGACGAGGTGGAGTATCGCGGCATTCAAAAACTGTATGATCTCGCCAGAAGCCGCGATGAACGGCCATTTTTTCTCACAGTTTCGTTTACTCATCCACACCACCCGTTCACGATTTCCGAGCACTACTGGGATCGCTACGCGCATGACGACATCGATATGCCAGCGGTAGAAAATTTACCGTTTGAACAGTTGGACTACCACAGTCGGGGACTTTATTTTGCGCATGGTCGCCATCTGCACGATATTCAAAACGATCATATTCAAAATGCCAGACATGCTTATTATGGAATGCTGTCCTATCTGGATGACAAAATCGGGCGTCTGCTGAATGTGTTGGATCAAACTGAACTGGCTGACAATACGCTTGTAATTTTTACTTCCGACCATGGTGAAATGCTCGGTGAGCGCGGCATGTGGCACAAGCACAATTTCTATGAAGCTTCAGTGCGCGTTCCATTAACTGTTCGGTTACCTGGCAAATTGACACCAGCAAGAATAGCTGATCCGGTTTCACATATTGATCTTTTGCCCACGCTGCTGAACATGTTGGGAGAAGCCAAGTTGCCCGATAACCTGGAAGGTACGAGTTTGCTACCTGCGTTCAAGGGCGAAACGCTGGAGCATCCGGTTTATTCCGATTATCTGGCAATCGGCCCCTGTGTCCCCTGTCGGATGGTTCGAAAAGGCGATTACAAATTCATGTACACACACGGACATGATGAATCGCTGTTTGAATTATCAAATGACCCCAACGAGCGGGACAATCTGGCGAACAATCGAACCTGCAAGAATATCAAGTCTGAATTGAAGCAGATGCTGTTCAACAATTGGGATCCTGTAGAAGTGGATTGGCGGGTTAGAACCAGCCAGCGGCGACGGATTGCCATCAACAGAACGCCGGGCAACGCACCGGTATGGGATTTTGTCTATCGCAAGGGCGACACTGAACGTTTTGTCCGAAACCGAAAGGTTGATGACACCAAGGGCAGGTATCAATTGCCACAAGTTAAGCCCTCACCCCCAAACAGAGCACCAATGAGCTCACTTGAGATCGGTGAAGCAATGCAGACTGGTATGCTGCCATGACTCGTTCAACGCGGCCGAATATTCTTCTTGTCATGGCGGATCAGTTAGGCGGTCCGGTATTGCCGCTTGATTCAAGCGGATACCTTAAAACGCCCTACCTGCAAAGTATTGCGAATCAGGGTGTTGTATTTGAAAGTGCCTACTGCAATTTTCCAATTTGCGCACCCTCCCGTGCTTCCATGCATGCCGGCGTACTACCGCATCGGATTGGGCAGTTTGACAATTCGAGCGAATTTCCGGCTGACATCCCGACGCTTGCCCACTATCTGCGTCAACTGGGCTATCGTACAGTTCTGAGCGGTAAAATGCACTTTGTGGGACCTGACCAGTTACATGGATATGAACAACGCCTTACGACTGAAATTTACCCGGCAAATTTTGCCTGGACAGTTGACTGGTCAAAAGGATACCGGTACAGGCCGACCAACCTCACTATGGCACCCGTCATCGAAGCGGGTCAATGCGTTCGTTCTTTGCAGATTGACTTTGACGATGAAGTTGAATTCGCAAGCGTACAGGGATTGTATGATTTGGCGCGTGACCAAAGCGAATCACCATTCTTTATGACCGTCTCATTTACTCACCCGCATTCGCCCTACGTTACGGCTGAAGAATACTGGAATCGATACAATCATGATGATATCCAAATGCCCCAAGTCGCCGAGATTCCAGTGAACGAAAAAGACAAACTAAGCTGGAATCTTCATTTTTGCCAGGGACGCGATGAATACCGGGTCACTCAGGACCAGATTCGCAATGCCCGGCATGCTTATTTTGGAATGATTTCCTATATCGACGACAAGATCGGTAAGCTGCTCGCGGTACTTGATGAAACCGGACTCAGTGACAATACAATCATCGTTTTTACAGCAGATCACGGCGACATGATGGGAGAGCGCGGCATGTGGTACAAGCAACACTTCTTTGAGTGGGCTTGTCGGGTTCCGCTGGTTGTGTGCTGGCCAGGTAAATTTTCGCCAGCCCGAGTTGCCGCAGAAGTTTCCCTGGTTGATTTAATGCCAACATTGCTTGATATGGCGACCGATGGCGACGGGTTTAATCATGTCGTCGAAACTGACGGTCACAGCCTGTATTCGATCATCGCAAACCACAGTTCAGACTGGAGCTATCCGGTCATAGCAGAGTTTTCCGCCGATGGATCGACCGGTCCAAGTCGAATGGTACTCAAAGACGCGCTCAAATACATGTACCTGGAAGGTGAAGAAGAATTGCTGTTTGATCTGGATAAAGACCCCCACGAGCTGATTAATCTTATCAATAATCCCGATTACAGCAAGCGCCTCGATAAGCTTCGCAAAATTGCAATGGACTCGTGGGACCCAGACGATATGCGCGCCAAAATTGCTAAGAACCAGGCAGAGCGTCTTTTTATTCACCGCGTAACCGGCGGCGATCCGACGTACGTCTATACCCTCAACAACGATGACAACCACAAATATGTCAGAAACGCCGGGGCGGCTGACACCAAGGCACTGGCAAGATTCCCATACGTCGAGCCATCGCTGCCACCCCGATTTACCGACCACTAACTCGCCATGTTCAGGAAAAGTCGCTTTTACTTTGTCATTGCAACCGTTTGTATTGTTCTTTTTGTGCTCAATCTGATCGTGGGGAAAATTGAGGTCACCTACAGAATTGACACAATTGTTCAT
>JAJDZL010000125.1 GCA_022824665.1 Gammaproteobacteria bacterium
ATTTTTGACAACAGGATCAGAAAACACCGCAATTCGCGACAGTCCAAGCTCCTGAATGTCGAAATGCAACTCCTCAAGTGCACCGGGACCATACTTAATTGGGTTGAAGTCGACCGTAAAAAGCGACTCACCGCCTTCCGACAACTCGTAATGATGGCAACATCCCATTGACAATTCCTTTAAAACCCAATTGCTATACTCAACTGCTTCGGGCTGCCGCCAGTGCCTGGTCCAGGTCCCACAAAATATCGTCTATCGTCTCCAGCCCGACCGAAAGTCGAATCATATTGGGCATCACGCCCGCTTCCACCTGCGCGGCCTCATCAAGCTGGCGATGGGTGGTGGATGCCGGATGAACCACCAGTGTTTTTGCATCACCCAAATTTGCCAGATGGCTCAAAAAGTTAACCGACTCAATAAACTTTACGCAGGCTTCCAATCCGCCCCTAATCCCGAAACTCATAATGGCACTGGCACCGCGCGGGAAATATTTCTGTGCGAGGCTAAAATACCGGCTTGATTCGAGCCCAGGATAGCTCACCCATTCGACCGCCGGATGTTCCTCCAGAAACGTTGCCACCGCGAGCGCATTTTCGACGTGCCGGTCCATGCGCACATGCAGTGTTTCCAGACCCTGAAGAAACAAAAATGAATTAAATGGACTCAAGGTCGGCCCGAATGTTCTTAGAATTTCGCAGCGCGCTTTCATGGTGTAGCCGAAATCACCGAATGTCTCATAAAAGCGGATGCCGTGATACCCCTCGGAAGGCTCCATCATGGTTGGGAACTTGCCGTTGTCCCACGGAAACTTTCCGGACTCAACCAGTACGCCGCCGATTGACGTTCCGTGTCCGCAAATAAACTTGGTTGCCGAATGGACAACAATGTCAGCACCAAAGTCAAACGGACGGCAAAGATAGGGCGTCGCAAATGTGTTATCAACGACAAACGGAATACCGTTATCCTCGGCAATTTGCGCAACTGCTTCAAAATCGATGACGTTATTGGCCGGGTTGCCAATCGATTCAGCATATAGACACTTGGTATTTGGTGTGATCGCTGCGGCAAAGTTATCCGGGTTGTCGCTGTCGACAAACGTCGCGTTGATCCCCAGTTTTCTGAAGTTGAATGCGAATTGCGTGTGCGTGCCACCATAAAGCGTCTTGGCCGAAACAATTTCGTCACCGGCCTGCAGGATTGTCAGGAGTGCAACCAACTGGGCCGCCATACCGGACGATACTGCCACCCCGGCGCGGCCGCCTTCCAGGGCTGCCATGCGCTGCTCAAATACCGCATTGGTCGGATTCATGATGCGCGTGTAAATATTGCCGAAGGTCTGCAGATTAAACAGACTCGCAGCATGGTCGGCCGAATCGAATACATAAGCCGCCGTCTGGTAAATGGGCGGCACCCGCGCACCGGTCGCAGGATCCGGCAACTGTCCTGCATGCAGGCAAAGGGTCTCGATTCCGTACTCTCGATCAGCCATCAGTCAAGTTGCCTACGCGATCCAGTTCGGCCGGGCTGACGATATCACGCGAGTATCGACGCCGATAAAATTCAAACCGCCAAATAGCCGCGCATGCTCGATTTTCATACAACGATCCACCACGACATCCATTCCCGCATCGACTGCAAGGCCCACCGCTTCATCGTTATAGATGCCAAGCTGCAGCCAGAAGACTTTAGCGCCGATCTCAATGGCGGATCTTGCAATCGGTACCACCACCTCGGCACGCTGGAATACGTCAACGACATCAACCGGCTCGGGTATGTCTTCCAGGCGGGGATAGCACTTCTCACCCAGTACCGTTGCATAATTTGGATTAACCGGAATCACCTTATATCCGTGGTCGAGCATGTACTTTCCAGCAAAATTACTCGGCCTATACCAGTTGTCAGACAGCCCGACCATGGCGATCGTGCAATGCGCTTTCAGCACTCGGCGCAAAGAGCGGATATCATCAACGATCATTGTGTTTCACCCAGCACGAAAAACTCTCCTGAGCTCCACACACCAAACTGACGCGCATCAGCTGTCTCAAGTTCCGTTCCAAGCTCCACCAATTGATAGTAGACATTTCTTGCAATCAGCCCACGCAGCCCATTTCTTATTTCGATATAAGGCGACGGCTCACCCTGATCAGAAAATTCAACCCAGATCGGGTGCTCACTGTCAGCCAGCACAACATCATCTGTGCGCGTTCTAAAGTACAGTCTTTGGTGCTCGCCGGCGTTTTGCTCATCAACCTGCACAACCAAAAACGGCGCATCCTCAACTTCAATTCGAAGCTTTTCGACCGGCGTAACCAGGTAGTGTTCACCATCGTCGTCCTTGCGCAAAACCGTGGAAAAAAGCCGTACCAGCCGCTGCCTGCCAATTGGTGAGCCCATGTAAAACCAGGTGCCATCGCGCGCAATTCGTATGTCAATGTCCCCGCAAAACTCAGGGTTCCATTTATGCACCGGTGGCAGCCCCTTTTTTGAGATCCGGGCAGCCAGGCTCATGGGGTCGGTCAGCGAATCAGTCATTGCCATCTCCTGACACCGGACGCGGTTTGCCCGCCTGGTCGATTGCGACAAAAGTAAACCGACCCTCGGTAACCTTTTCCACCTTGCCACTCGACCTGCGGCTGACCCAGGTTTCGACCAGCACTGCGATCGACGTGTTGCCGATCCTGGCAGTCGAGCAGTAACAACTGACAACATCGCCAACATACACTGGCAGGTGAAAGGTCATTGCGTCAACTGCAACCGTGGCAACGCGTCCGCGCGCAACTTCATAAGCATGAATCCCGCCTGCAATATCCATTTGCGACATAATCCAGCCGCCGAAAATATCGCCGCTCGGATTGGCACTGGCTGGCATCGCGACCGTCCTGAGCGATGCTTGCCGATTTTCGGATGGCGGACTTGTCACCTTTAGATCGCAAGGCGTGTCGTAATTGCCATAATTGCCAATTCAGTCGTAGGTCCTTGCATCTTCAATTACAACACCGTCAACCGGCAACGCGCCGGGTGCCTCAAGGCTCACATCTGCGCGAAGTTTGCATTTCTCCCTGACGACTTTGACAATACGCCGGTTCAGGTCTTTGGAGTGATCCGAAGACTCGCACCTCAACAGCATCTGATCCTGATAATTTTCACTGCTGACAACCAGCCGGGCCTTACGGACCTCAGAAAATTGCTTG
>JAJDZL010000192.1 GCA_022824665.1 Gammaproteobacteria bacterium
TTTATTTCATGCCTCTGTAATTATGACATCGCAATCGCCTCTAAATCTGTTATACTTTTGAAAGAAATATATATATAGTATTATTTCTAAATCTATAATAGACAAGATATGAGCAAGCACGTAAATAGTACTGATAGCAAGATTCTTCGGCGGATTCGCTCCCATGGCCGGGGTTGGGTTTTCACTCCCGACAGCTTTGCAGACCTGGGAACCCGTCGGGCAGTTGATCTTGCTCTGATGAGGCATCGGGACAGTGGTTTCATTCGACAATTGGCTCGAGGGCTCTACGATTACCCCAAAACGGATCCTCAGTTTGGCATGCTGCAGCCTTCTACGGATGACATTGCAAATGCCCTGGCAGGCCGGGATGCCACTCGGCTACAGCCCTCTGGAGCTTATGCGGCTAACCTGCTAGGACTTACTACGCAAGTGCCCACTAAAGTTGTTTATTTGACGGACGGGCGCACACGGACGGTCCATATTGGTGCACGCCAGATTACCCTGAAACATACCACTCCGCGTAACATGGCAACCGCAGGAAAAAGCAGCGGGCTGGTAATCCAGGCGTTGCGCTATCTGGGTCGGGAAAATGTCGATCAGCAAGTCATTAAACAACTTGGCCATCGCCTCAACAGCGACACCCTAAAACAGTTGATGAAGGACATTCGGTATGCTCCTGCCTGGATTGCAGATATTATCCGCAGGCTCGCTCTTCAGGAAAGTACAGAATGAAAGAGTTTATTGCGTCCGCCGGGTGATCTGTACGCAGACCAGCGCAAAGCTGAACCTGTCGGAGGCTGCCGTTGAAAAAGACTTTTGGGTTTGCTGGACGCTGCACAAGCTATTTGGACTGTCTGAATGGGGTGAACACTTTACATTCAAGGGAGGCACATCATTATCCAAGTGCTGGAATCTTATCCAGCGATTTTCCGAAGACATAGACATTGTGATTGACCGGGCTGCATTGGGTTTTGGTGGAGACAGTGCTCTGGATCAGGTGCCGAGCAGGAAACAGTTGGGACAACGTCTCAAGGCACTGAAAACTGCCTGCCAGCGATGTATCAGCGAAAGTATCTGAAAACCGAGCCGGCCTACCACGACCAGTGCAGCAATGTGTGGCCGTATGCTGAATGGACCCGAGGGGAAGGCAAGACGTATGGCAGTGATGCCTCGGACGAAGGAATCGATCTAGTCGCAAAAACACATGGCACAGGAGACTATCATGCCATCCAGTGCAAGTTCCACGATTTGTACCAAGCGTACAGCGTTGTTGCTGCTTTAGTGTAATCAAACGGTTATCGATTTTATATGCACTTAAAATCCCTCGGAAGGAATCCCGTACCGGTTCGAGTCCAGCCCCGGGCACCAGAACCTGCATCACTTGATTTTTTTGCCATTACTGCCGGGAAATCAACTGAACTCTCTGCAAAGCGGTATTGAATGCAACTTCAGCATTTAAGACAATAAGCCGATGGACAAATTGTTTTCGCTGTGCGAACGAAAACGTTTACGACGCTGGTATTGTTGACTGCCACAAAAGCGTTGAAGAAACTCACACACTCAAATCTGACTGATTTCGAATCTCAGTCGGATTGCATCTACAAGCGTTTCAACACTCCTGTCAACTATTACAGACTCAAGCCAGCCTCTCGGAATAAACCCCTCCTCACGTTGAAAGTCAAAGAACTCGAGCAGTTTGTCGTAATACCCACAGGTATTTAAGAGCCCAAGGGGTTTATCGTGATATTTCAGAATATTCCAGGTATACACAGTGAAGAATTCCTCCAGCGTTCCGATTCCACCTGGCAACGCGATAAATCCGTCTGACAGCTCAAACATTAACTTTTCGCGCTCTTCGAGTGTGTCTACAAATTTCAGCTCAGTGATAAACTCAGCAGCAATTTCATAATCTGCAAGCCGGTGCGGAATTACACCGATAACCTCACCACCGGCATCCATAGCAGTCTTTGCGACTTCCCCCATGAGACCAATGGACGCGCCACCGTAAACAAGCCCGATATCTAAACTTGCAAGATGCTTTGCAAGATGCTTTGCCTGTTCACGATACTCTGGTCGTTTGCCTGGCTTTGAGCCGAGAAAGACACAAATTCTCATGAGTTTACTACTCCTTAAGTTCGAAATACCGTTGTGTGAAAAAATACCAATTTGGGCAGCGAAGAATGCCCTTAATCAGAATATCTGACTTGTGACGAGAGATTTATCATCGTATAGTCAATCATATAGAACAAATCACTCATCACCCTATGGGTGACTAATTTCTACGCTATGGCAAGGCCATCGACATTGTAAACCACAATAACCTCTGGCAATGAACACGTAGTGTTTTCCAACCACAAATGAGTCTGAAGGAGAACTCGGTTTCCAAGAAGAAATGAATCTGAATAACCGAGACGATTGGGTTCATCATAGGCGAATGAAAACGATCATGAAACTCGAAGAGGCGAAGACTCTAAAGAACATGCAAGCGCTTCTGGAAGGTACACTGGCTGTGCCAGACCGAGATGCGCATAGCAACGCCATTCAGTCGTTAGGACCCGTGCTAAAACGCGTTCAGATGGGCACTTGCCACACGATGGCAGCAAGCATGTTGGCTGGTATTTTTCTGAGTAATCAACTAGCGGGTGGTAATGATGGTCAATTGCGAAAGGTCGCACAGCACGAAATTATTGCTACCAAGAACGTGCTTCTGATTGATGTTACGCTGATTCAGTCAAATCAATAATCCCCTAAAATAAGTCCATGAATAGGTTGATCCGAATGCAAGAGAAAAAACCAGTAGCTCATGCACCAAATCGTACTGATTCTGTCTGGTCACGGACAATTCCAGGTGGCCACACCCGTATTGGTGGTTCAAATCGCAGTTGGTATCGTCGCTTAAGTTTCTATTTTGAGATGACTGAAACATTGTCAAGAGGGCGAGGGGCGATTCGATAGCTGTACGGAATAAGGGCAGTCAAACCTTTCTATTCCAGCATCACAAAACCCCGTAACACAGTGCACAATTCGGAAGTGATGTCTTACATAAATCCCTGACACGCACCACTTAATATGAAAACAGTCCCTTTATCGTGAAACAGTCATCCCAAACTCAAGTCTATTCGCTTGTGGCAGATATCGGCGGCACCAACACCCGCCTCGCACTCGCCGACGGATCAATTGTGCTTGGTGATACTATTCGCCTGTATCGGAACGCTGACTATCAGGACCTTGCCGCTTTGTTCACACATTATTTATCAGTCGCCGGGGCAATTGAATGTCACATGGCCTGCGCCGCAGTCGCCGGCTTGGTGCGCGATGGGGTTGCAAACCTCACCAACCTCGACTGGCGCATTGACAATGAGAGTATTGCTCAAGCCACCGGTGCTCGTTCGGTCGCACTCCTTAACGATCTTCAGGCACAAGGCTATTCGCTCGATCAAATCACAGCTTCTCAGCTGCACGAGATCATACCTAAGAGCACGGTCGCCAGTGGTGCGACGCAACTTGTTATTGGTATCGGCACTGGTTTTAACGCCACCGTGGTCTATCACTTTGAGTCAGGTTGCTTTGCAGCGCCAGCTGAAGTCGGTCACGCCAATATGCCGATCGATAATGAAGCGGATCTCAACCTGGCGGGATTTATTGCTAAAAAACATGAATTCGTCGCTGTCGAGGACGTGCTGTCAGGACGCGGCATCGAACGCATTTATGCCTGGTTAGGGCACTTAGAGGAAGTGCCATTGAGTGCCAGTTCTGATGAGGTCATACAAGCTCTCGCCAGCGCGGACCCGTACGCCGAAGAAACACTTCGAATTTTTGCACGGCTGCTTGGCATGACGGCCGGCAACCTTGCGCTTTCAACGCTACCGTTCGGAGGTATATACCTCGTCGGTGGCGTATCTCGTGGAATTGCCCCTTACCTGGTCGACTACGGCTTTACCGATTCATTTCGTGGCAAAGGTCGTTTCAGCGACTTTATGGACAATTTCAGTGTTTCGGTGATCAAGGACGATTATGCCGCACTCACAGGATGTGCCCGCTATCTCGCTGAGTGCTTGTAATGGCAGTCCTCAATAGGCTGCTTACCGTTTTGCGAAGCTAATAAGGTGGGGAGCACCCGGCATTTCTACCTGCAAGCACTGCGCGCATCCACTTGCAGTCTGTGCTTCCCAGGTCAGTTCAATCGTTCACCAGTCGTTTTAGAAAAATACGACACTTTGCTGAAATCAAATGCCAGATCAAGGCTCTCACCTGATTTTGCTTTGGTCTCTGACTGAAGTCGTGCGGTAACCTGCTTCCCGCCTAACCAGGAGACGACATAGGTATCCGCGCCGGCGGGCTCGACCATATCAATGCGGCATTTCATTCGCTGGGTATCTTCACCTGCGCGCAGCCTTGCTTCTGCAATGTCTTCCGGACGTATTCCGAGAATCACCTCCTCGGGCAGATCGCCATTAAAGTTATCAATCAACTCGATGGGTGCGCCTTCGGCGGGTTTGATTTGCACTCTTGTGACACTTCCTTCGCTTATTGCCTTAACCGGGATCAGGTTCATCGCTGGACTTCCCATGAAATCGGCCACAAACAGATTTGCCGGACGCCTGTAAACAGCGTCGGGTGATCCAATTTGCTGTACCAGCCCATCTTTGAGAACGACGATGTTTGTAGCGAGCGTCATGGCTTCAATCTGGTCATGCGTTACGTAGACCATCGTCGCACCAAGATCGTGATGCAGTTTCTTGATCTCCAGCCTCATCTCGACTCGCAGCTTGGCATCGAGATTTGACAGCGGTTCATCAAACAGGAACATTTTTGGGTCTCGCACCAATGCCCGACCGATAGCCACCCGCTGGCGCTGACCGCCTGACAGCTGACTGGGTTTTCGATCAAGCAGCTTTTCGATTTGAAGCTGCTTTGCCACGCTTTGCAGCTTGCTCAACCGCTCTGCCTTTGCAACCCCGCGCACTTTCATGCCGAAAGTAATATTGTTTGCCACACTCATGGTGGGATAAAGCGCATAGGACTGGAACACCATGGCAATGTTGCGATCCTTGGGGTTGACATGGGTCATATCAAGTCCACCAATGTGAATCGACCCGCCGGATATCGATTCGAGTCCAGCGATACAGTTCAGCAGGGTAGACTTGCCGCAGCCAGACGGACCGACCAGAACCAGAAAATCCCCTGTCTTGGCTGACACATTGATGTTCTTGAGGACTTCCACCGTGCCATAGTTTTTATCGAGATTTTGTATCTCTAGCATGGATTCCATAGGATTACCCCTTTACAGATCCCGCGGTCAGTCCGCGAATGAAATACTTGCCTGCAACGGCATAAACGAATAGCGTTGGAAACGCCGCAATGATGGCAGCAGCCATGTTCACGTTGTATTCCTTGACGCCTGTAGTCGAGTTAACGATATTGTTGAGCGCTACTGTCACTGGCTGTGTTCCCGCCTGGCTGAAACTCACGCCAAACAGAAAATCATTCCAGATTTGGGTGAATTGCCAGATCACTGTAACCATTAGAATCGGCAGACTAAGTGGCAAAAAGATGGACCAGTAAATGCGAAAGAAACCGGCGCCGTCCACTTTGGCCGCCTTGACCAGTTCAACTGGAATTGTGACGTAGTAGTTGCGAAAGAACAGGGTTGTAAAACCAATTCCGTAAATCACGTGAACAAACACCAGCCCCGGGATCGTACCTGCCAGACCTAAAATTCCGAGCGTTCTCGCCATCGGCAAAAGTACGACTTGAAAAGGGATGAAACAGCCAAACAGCATGAGCGAAAAAATAAGGTTGGCACCACGAAACTTCCACTGTGCGATCACGTAACCGTTCACCGCACCAAGCAGCGTTGAAATCGCCACCGCTGGTACGGTAAGCAAGACAGAGTTCCAGAAATACGGCCGCAGTCCCTCACACTGGATGCCGGAACAGGCACTGGCCCACGCGGTTCGCCAGGCATCAAATGTGACCGAAACTGGCAGCGCGACGAGGTTGCCAGCGCGAATTTCGTCAAGACTCTTGAGTGACGTGGTAATCATCACAAAAAGCGGTATCAGGTAGAACAGCGCAAATGCCACAAGAATAGCAAACAGCAGCCAGCGCATGATGAGCTTGCCGGTACGGGGCGCGATAAAAGCGGTCGGGTTAGTCATTTTTCACCCGTAGCTCAGAATACAGGTAGGGGACGATGATCGCAAAAACGACAGCCATCATTACCATTGCCGAACTGGCTGCCTGACCAATGTCACCGCGCGAAAATGCCATCGCGTACATGTAAGTTGCCGGCAGATCTGTCGAATAGCCAGGCCCCCCGCCCGTCAACGCGATGACAAGGTCAAAGCTCTTGATCGCCAAGTGCGCAAGAATAATGAACGCGGACAGGAATATCGGCGCCATTGATGGAATAACGATTGACAGATAGATGCGCCAGGTGGGAATGCCATCAACCCTGGCAGCCTTAATAATTTCGGTGTCTACACTGCGCAGCCCAGCAAGAAACAACGCCATCACAAAGCCGCTCGCTTGCCAAATCGCCGCGACAACAACCGCATAAATCGCTTTGTCCGGATCTATGATCCAGTCAAAGGAAAAATTTTCGAACCCCCAGCCCCGAACCATTGCCTCGATTCCGAGCCCGGGATTCATGATCCACTTCCACGAGGTTCCCGTTACGATCATCGAAAGCGCCATGGGATAGAGGTAAATTGTGCGTAGTGCCCCTTCGATTCTGATTTGTTGATCGAGAAGAATTGCCAAAAGCAGTCCGAGAATCATCGACACCACAATAAACAGTATCCCGAAAATAAACAGGTTTTCCATGGCTGTATCCCAGCGGGGCGCTGCAAACAGCCGTTCGTACTGAATAAACCCTTCAATCTCGTATTTTGGTAACAGACGCGAACGCGTCAAAGAAACCCAGGCTGTCCAGGCGATAAAGCCGTAAACAAAAACAACAACAGCTGCAAAAGATGGCGCAAGCAGAATTCTCGGAATGTTGTGTTCAAGCCACTTGGACATTGTGTCAAGCCCGAATAAAGATCGGTCCCGTGCTCAAACGATTGCGAGCACGGGACCAAATTCATCACATTGAGTTGGCAACCGCCTGAGCCAGCATCGCCACTGCATCGGTGGATGACATGTCAGAATTAAAATGTGCGGTAACTACATCGGTGATCGCACCGGACTGTGCCCCGCGCAAAGCCATGCCGTGTGCATAACTCGGCAACAATGAGCCGCCGTTCGAACTTGCGTTCATATCTTCAGCTGACAGGTGCGCACAGCTGTCGAACTCATCCAAAGACACATCCGTACGCGCCGGGATGGATCCCTTGTTCAAGTTAAAGACCTTTTGAAAGTTCTTACCGACGATCAGCTTGGCTAACAGCATCTGACCGTCCTGCCGGTCTTGTCCATCGACATCGAACATTGCAAAACTGTCAACATTGTAGAGAAACCCGTCGCCGGGTGTCGAAATGCAAAGAAAGTCTTTCCCAGGCATCTTTCCTGCTGCCAAAAACTCACCTTTCGCCCAGTCGCCCATAATCTGAAACGCGGCTTCACCATTGATCACCATGGCTGTCGCGAGGTTCCAGTCACGTCCAGAAAAATTACGATCGACATAACCGCGTAAAACGCGCATCTGATCGAACACAGCAACCATCGCATCCGAGGTCAGGGTCCCTTCATCCAAATCCACGAAAGCCTTGCGGAAGCCGTCAGCGCCTAAGATCCCAAGCGCAACCGCTTCAAAAATTGTTGCATCCTGCCAGGCTTGACCGCCATGAGCCAACGGGATAATGCCCGCTGCCTGCAGCTTTTCGGCGGCTGCGTTGAATTCTTCCCACGTGGTTGGCAAAGAAATGCCGTTGGCACTCAATACTTCGGCATTGGCCCAGATCCAATCGACGCGATGAACATTGACAGGCGCAGCACACCAAGTGCTCTCGCATTGCATATGACCGGCAATAGATGCCGGCAGCACATCGGTCCAGCCCTCCGCTTCAGCCACCGCCGAAATATCAGCCAATACGCCTTCTTCATACCATTCCTGAATGGCTGGGCCTTTCAACTGAACGGCAGTCGGTGCATTGCCCGACAGAACGCGAGCTCTAAGGGCTGTCATCGCAGCGTCTCCACCACCACCTGCGACCGG
>JAJDZL010000108.1 GCA_022824665.1 Gammaproteobacteria bacterium
TTTACGTTCTCTGAAATGCCAGCCATACTTGAGACTTCAATGTCGTGATGCCCATTAAGCGTCTGAATCAATTCCTGCACCAATTCCTCAGGTGCTGACGCACCTGCGGTGATTCCGATTTTAGCAACGCCGTTGCGGGTCCACTCAGGATCGAAGTCTGATGGCCTTTCGACCAGATAAACCGGTACACCGCAATCTTCGCTGACTTCACACAGACGATTTGAGTTGGAACTGTTCTTGGCGCCGACGACCAGCATTAAATCAACTTGAGGCGCAAGTTTGCGAACCGCGGTTTGCCGATTCTGAGTCGCGTAACAGATGTCCTTGATATCGGGGCCAACTATGTTGGGAAATTGGCGACGCAAGGCTGCAATAATGTCGCGGGTATCGTCAATAGAGAGCGTTGTTTGTGTAACGTAAGCCAGCTTTTCAGGGTCGCTTACTTGTAATTTTTTTACATCCTCCTCTTCACTTACCAGGTGTACAGTACCGGGAATCTGGCCGATCGTCCCCTCAACTTCGGGATGGTTTTCGTGTCCAATCAGAATAACTTCAAACCCTCTTTTGGAATAGCGCACACCTTCTTTGTGGACTTTAGAGACCAGCGGGCAGGTTGCATCAAGTGGCTCCAAATTACGATTTGCAGCATCTTGTTCTACTTTACGCGACACGCCATGGGCGCTGAATACAGTAATTGCACCAACTGGGACTTGGTTGATCTCTTCGACGAAAATGACGCCTTTGGCTTTCAGGTCGTTGACAACCCGCTGGTTGTGCACAATTTCGTGTTTAACATAGATGGGCGGGCCGTACTTTAGCAGTGCTGTTTCGACAATGTCAATTGCTCGTTCAACACCAGCACAAAAGCCCCGTGGCTTGGCCAGAATGACTTGCATGATTAATCTTGAATTTGTTGAATAATGGCGGACATTAACTTCTACATTTTACTCGTTCTGACAAACAGCCGTTCAATTCGCTGATCAGATCGACGCACCAAGCGGCTTCAGCGCGAACGTTACGTTAAATCGGACACACAATCTCTCCCAGTCTTTTGGTCAGTTTTTCATTTTCCGAGTAATCAATCGGAACGACGACCAGACTCGGTCCGGCTTCAGCAAATGCGTTTTCCAGTGCTGATCCGAGATCGCGAGAGTTTTCAACCCGATGGCCATTCCAGCCGAATGAATCCGCAAGCTTGAGCCAGTCGGGATTGCCGAAACTAAGATCTGTATGGCGACCGAACTGGTTCGTTTGTTTCCAGGCAATCAGTCCGTATTCATTGTCTTCCCATACCATTACAACGATATCCTGATTCAGACGGCGCGCGGTCTCCATTTCCTGCACGTTCATCATGAATCCCGCATCGCCGCAGATGGCAAGGATTCGATGATCCGGATCGGGGTTTACGAGACGTGCTGCAATCGCACCGGGCAGTGCAAATCCCATCGAGCAGAACCCGTTTGGTATCAGGCATGTATTCGGTTCATGGCAATGATAGTGTCGAGCGATCCACATCTTGTGTGCGCCAACGTCAGACAGCAGCACATCGGTCGGCCCCATTGCCTTGCGCACATCCCAAAGCACCTTTTGTGGCTTGATAAGGCCCTCGGTGTCATCATCCTTGTGTTCGGCAAAGTCGGCAGCCATATCGCGTCTCGTAGCTGCCTGCTGAGCCAGGTTGTAATCAGGCGCACCTGCGTCATCAATGCGTGAGTTCAGCATCCACAGGGTATGTGCGAGATCACCGACCACTTCGACTTTCGGTCGATAGAAAGCGTCTATTTCAGTCGGCAGAAAATCAATATGAAGGATATTCTTGTCCTGCCCCGGATTCCACAGATGCGGGTGATATTCCACCATGTCGTAGCCCAGTGTGATAATCAGGTCAGAGGCATCCAACGCACATGCCACCAGGTCTTTGGATCCAAGGCCAATGGTATAGAGACAATAGTCGGCATCCATGTCGACACAGCCCTTGGCCATAAATGTAGAGACGACTCCGATGCCAGTTTTTTCACAGAATATTCTCAACTGCTGGGAAGCGCGCCGGCGAATACAGCCGTTTCCGGCAAGAATGATGGGTCTTTTCGCAGCGCTGATCAGCTCAAATGCCTGGTCGACGATCTTATCATCCGGTACTGCACGGCGAAGCTTTTTCGGTTGCAGGGGTTTGGTTTGAGCATCCATGTGAGCGATATCTTCAGGCAGTTCGACTAAGGTGGCACCGGGTTTTTCGACCAGTGCGGTGCGGATTGCCTTGCGGACCACTTCCGGAATATTGTCCGGATGCTGTATCTGCTGCGCCCACTTGGTGACCGGTCGATACATTGATACCACATCCATGATCTGATGGGATTCCTTGTGCAGACGAGTCGATGCCCCTTGCCCGGTGAGAACCAGCATCGGTGCGCGATCCATATTGCCGTCAGCAACACCGGTGATCAAATTGGTTGCACCTGGCCCCAGGGTGCCCAGGCATCCTGAAACCCGGCCAGTAAGGCGCCCGTAAACTTCGGCCATAAATGCTGCGCCTTGTTCATGTCGGCAAAGAATGAACTTAATCGTGTCCGATTCTTCCAGAGACATCATGAAATGTGCGTTTTCCTCACCTGGCACGCCGAAAATATATTCAATTCCTTCTTCTTCCAGGCATGCAACAAATAGATCCGAGGCTTTCATGCTTGAGTTTCCTCCATTCGGGTTATTGAGTGTTTCAGGTGATAGACCATCAAACGAGCTGTAAAGTTCCATTGCAGTCGATTGTATTTCAAGTGATATAGTGCAACACGAGACATTTCCCGGAATCGCGACAGCCAACTACCAACCGTGTTGTTACACAATTTTCACTTCTCGCAAGTGCAGGCGATTTGTAATACGACAAATCGTGTCGTAATGCAGTTTTCGACACACTCCAGACCGGGAAATCGAACATATAATCCGTTCAACTTGCCTTCCATCAGCTGGAAGCCTTGTATTTTGAACATTGGTTGGAGTGCTCAACTTCACCCGAATATCTTTGGAGGTGCTGTTTGAATTTACGGTTCTTACATACAGCGGATTGGCAGATTGGTAAAGTCTTTCGATTTGTTGATGCCGAGACCATGGGCGTTTTGCAGGATGCAAGACTAAACGCAATCGATCGTATCGGAGAAATTGCGGTCGCGCGTGAACTATCGTACGTGCTGGTTGCCGGTGATGTTTACGATGCGGAAAATCTGTCGCAAAGGTCTGAGAATCAACCGATTCAGCGAATGAGAAAATATTCCAGTGTTGACTGGTATTTGTTGCCTGGCAATCATGACCCTCACCGCCCCAATGGATTATGGCACCGTCTCATCAAGCGGGGACTTCCAGGTAATGTGCACATTTGTGTCGAGGCGCGCCCGATTGAAATCGAATCGGGGAGCGCGACGATTTTGCCAGCGCCGCTTTACCACAAATCGACGTTAACGGACCCGACTGAATATATGGATAGTGTGGACCTGCCAGCGGACTCAATTCGTATTGGTTTGGCGCATGGTTCGATCACCGATTTTGGTTCAGGTGACGGGCACTCGAAAAACTACATCGATCCGGCTCGCCCT
>JAJDZL010000052.1 GCA_022824665.1 Gammaproteobacteria bacterium
TTGGTCCTGCAGTAATTGCTTGGCATAAATCGACAATTCCGCGCCTGCCGGTGATCGAAACGGCAAGTATCGGAATTCATCAGTATCGTCCTTGTCAAGCAGGAAATTTGAGTACTCGGGATCAGTATTGGCGATCAACTCGTCGCCTTTTGTTACCAGCCAATCGAGATCTTTCGCTGGCACTCCCAAAACCTGTCCAAGCATGCGCATCGGCAGCTGGCGGCTGATGTGATAGGATGCATCAAACTCATTTAAGGCAAGTGCGCTTTCCAGAATGTTACTGCAAATCTGTCGAACAGAGCTTTCCCACTGATCAATGACTTTTTTATCAAAGGCTGCGTTGAGCAACTGTCGCGTGGCGGTGTGTTCTGGAGGATCGGTCTCCTGGAAAGTTCGCCTTGCGATGTATTCTTCATGCGTTTGATCCTCCATACGAATCCCCCGGGCTGAGCTCAACAGGGACGGATTTCGATTGTGTTGCAAAATGTCATCATAGCGTGTCATCGACCAGTATCCCTTGAACTGCCCGCCATCGCACCAGGCCAGCGGGTCTTCCCTGCGCATTCGCATGAACGTGTTGTGTGGGACACCTTTGGTGAATGAATCCTGATCGGACAAATCGGCATATCCGTCATCTATGGGGGTCCAAATGGTCATTGCTTGCAACCCGATGCTGTCATGAAATCAAAAATTGCGACATTTGATTCAGTGCGCAGTTCATTGCACAGGCCGAACGCACCTCATCGCACCTCCGGCAGATTGCTGCGTCGCAAAGTCGTTCCACTTCGCCAGGAAAATGCAATTTCTCTCCAGTAGCCTGCAATTTTCTCGCTGGGCTTGAGTCTTACCAGCTCCTCCACGGGTGAGTCGAACAGCTGAAGCTCAAAGTTGCCGGTATAACACCGTCCAACCTCTGCCTGATAGGCGCTCATGGTCACAAGCTCATCCAAACTGTCCTGACCGTTTCCTTCGATGGCCGGCATCCAGCGGTTGTGCAACATGGGGTGGCTGTTTACAAATCCAGCGTGATCAGACTCGCCGGTAATCTCAAAAGTTGCATGGATCAGTTTATGATCGTAAGCGGCTACGCTGGCGCCAAAGCGCCCGCCTGGTTCGAGTCTGGGTCCCGCCTGGCCAAGCGTAATGGGTCTAGACATAAATATTGAAGCCAGTTTTTTCGGGTACCCCTGATGCAGACCGCGAATCATTGCATAATCTGAATCTACCCAAATATAGACGCAGCGGGAATATGTTTCACCCTGGTATTTGCATCGAACGACGACAAATGCCTCCTTGTACTGACTGCGGGCGGGGTCCAGAATCTCGCTGTAGTCGTCGCGGCAATTTTGCCATTCAGCCCAGATAACTGCAACTGCGCCCGGGTTGTCATCGGCCGGCTCGAGATAATCCGGCAGCAATTCTGCAACGCGCTCGGGCTCGGTGAGATACTCCAGGGTTAACATCGTTCCAAAGTAATGCCAGGGTGTGTCGGGTACCAATGAAGCCTTTCCCGTCGCACTTCGTGGAAACATAAAGCCTTTCAATGACATGGATAATTCGCCTTCGGATATCGCAGGTTCTTGTTACATCAGCATCCAGGAAATTATCCCAATGCCAGTATCGATCATGTGGGCAAAATTGTATGATATTATGCTGACTTCGATTGAATGGCTTGGTCTCACTCACTGACGAGTTTAAAGGAAAAATGAAAGAATTTCGACGCATTCTCCTTGACGGATATCCGACTGTTGTTACTCGTCAGGGAAACGAACTGATCGCTGGCGACGGTCGCAAAATTGCTGTAGAAGACGCCATCCATCTGGCACCCGTTCAGCCGCGCAAGATTATCTGCGTGCATCTGAACTACAAAAGCCGCGTGGATGAATTTATGACCAAGCTGCCGGCTACACCGACGTATTTTCACAAGCCCGTTACTGCACTTTGCGGGCACGGTGCAGACATTGTCAGACCGAAACGCTGCGAGTGGCTGAACTATGAAGGTGAAATCGCTATTGTGATCGGCCGTCACTGCAGAAATATCAGTCAGTCAGAGGCGGGAAATTACATTGCCGGCTACGCAGTTTCCAATGATTACGGTTTGCACGATTTTCGCGACACCGATGCCGGTTCCATGCTGCGGGTAAAAGGGACAGATACCTTGTGCCCGGTGGGCCCCGCATTGGTTACCGATTGGGATTTTCGCGACAAGTGGATTCGCACGACAGTCAACGGTGAGATTAAACAGGACGGCAATACCAGCGAAATGGAGTGGGACATGCATTACCTGGTTGCTGACATTGCCAGAAACATCACTTTAGAACCTGGCGATCTATTGCTTTCCGGCACTCCGGCAAACAGTCGTCCCGTGGTGCCAGGTGATGTGGTTACAGTTGAAGTGGAGGGTCTCGGCGCACTGACAAATACAATTGTTGAAGGCCCGGCAGAAATTCGCAAAGATGTCGGTCACCAGCCGATGACCACTGAAGAAGTTGTGTCAACCGCGCTCGGTGGAGACTGGGAATTTCGCGGCATCCGTGCGCCGCGCGGTCCGGGATCTCAGCATTACAAAAGTCGCCTCGAAGA
>JAJDZL010000082.1 GCA_022824665.1 Gammaproteobacteria bacterium
TCTGCCTTGATTTGTGAGACCTTGGAGAGTTTTGCACCCAACAAGCAAATTAATACACCGATCAGAAAAGCACCAGCGATGACCCACCAATCCATTGTGGATAACGCCAGCACCCCAGTATTGTCCGCTTGTGCGTAAGCCGCAGGGACAACACCCAGTGCGAGAGCCAGGGAATAAATGGTTACTGAAGAAAGAAAGTACTTTTTCATGTCAGCCTTGTGCGCGGATATTTGATGTTCCGTCAACGTATTTTAACCGGACAATTCATCTTTCATTGATTTGACATATTTGCCGATGCAAAGTTCATTTGGACTGAAATGGAACGATTCACGATTTAACTTTTCGATGCTCGATAGACAGTACACTGACAGCCATTCCCATCATCACCAGTCACGCTGCAACCGCCATGATGCCTGAGTTCATGGATACGTGGATCAATAGATGCCAGTGTTCGAATACTTCTCCGCCGGCTGTTTCGATTGAAGCCGATCGTGGAGTGCTGTTTGGCTGAAATTACTTTGGACAAGAAGGATATTGCGCATTAAATCGGCATTGTGACCGGCTTTCAAACAGCGACAATAGCAGATAATACGATGATTCACAAAATGAACAAATTGTTGTACGAGAAGATCCACGATATTCATTGAAAGCACCTGCTTGAGTGCATCACCCAAATTGGACCAACGAACCGGTGGCTAGATTCATTCCATCAATCAATCTCGCTGAGATCAGCAATTCAAGTGAGCGCAAAGTCGCCGACGCCTTATCTGCCCACTTGTCCGATCACGTCAATATCATGCACAGTTTTAACTGGGTGCAAAAGCAACAAGCCCGTCCACTGTCTGAGGGAGAGTGCGACTTCATCATTATTGATCCAAAAAACGGGCTGCTTTTCATTGAAGTCAAGGGCGGCATACTGGGGTTTGATCCGCAAACGGAGGAATGGTGGCGACTGTCATCGCGAGAAACCAAAATGCCACTTAACAAAGACCCGTTTAAACAGGTTCAGAACAATATGTACACGATTGTGGACCTGATCAGGCAAAACCTTGACATTGACACACCAAATTTCACGTACGGTTATGCTGTTGTATTTCCAGACGGGGTTTTTCAGGGTCAGATACCACCCGGCATCACTCGAACTCAAATTCTTGACGCAGTAGACCTTGGTCGACTGGATAAGCGCCTCGGCAGTGTATTCAAACTGTTTCAGCGAAAATCAGCGAAGCAATTGACCAGGGAAGAGATCAGGAAAATCGAATCTGCGCTGTTTCCGAAATTTGATATTGTTCCGGTTCTTTGGAGGGTCGTCGAGGAGCAGGAACAACGGTTACACCGCCTTACCGAAGAACAAAAGTCTGTGCTAAGCATGCTCGAAAATCATACGAGTGCCTCGATTCAAGGCGGCGCCGGAACCGGAAAAACATTGCTGGCGCTCGCCAAGGCACAGCAGGCAGCGCAAGCTGGCATGCGTACACTGCTGCTATGCTACAACCGCCCCTTGCGCGATTGGCTTCACAAAACAGCGGAGTCAGATTTTGACAATGAGCTAACGATAAAGACCTATCACGAACTGGTCCACGACTACTGCAAGGCTGCCGATCTTGAATTTAACCCTGACAGATCCGAGAACCAGTACTTTTTCTGGAACGACGAAGCACCCGATTTATTGATGCACGCCTGTGATCTATTGCCTGATGAAGCAAAATTCGATGCGATTGTTGTCGATGAAGGGCAGGACTTTCAGGAATTGTGGTGGCACAGTCTGGATTCAGTTTTCCGGAACCCTGATAGCAAGGGGTGTTTCTATGTATTCTTTGATCCGCAGCAAAATCTCTATCTCAAGGGCGAATTGCGATTGCCCCCTGAGCTCGGAGAACCATACCTGCTCAAGAAAAACTGTCGAAATTCTCCGGAAATTGCAGAATACTGTGAGAAGTTGATTAACGACCACCTGGCGAGTTTCACTCACTCGGTTGAGGTTAGTCAGGTGGATTCCCGCAAAGCTGGATTTCAGAAAATTGCAAAACTTGTCAACGAAATGTCTGCGGCAAAAAGCGGCGGCCTCAAGCCATCGCAGATTGTGGTGCTGGTACCCGGCTACCCGAATGACGACTGGCCAGAAAAATTCAACAAAATGGCGACAACTCGAAATCTTGAACGCTGGCGACGGGATGAAGGGGTTCTGATTGAATCATATGCCCGCTTCAAGGGGCTTGAAGCTGATGCGGTCATCATATTGACATCTCCACTTGAGGATTCTGATGGCCGAGACAGACGGCTGAACTATGTTGCCTGTTCACGGGCCAAGCACGTTCTAAAGATTATCGAGGTGGTCAACGGTAAGTAGTTCAGAAAATCGCCTTCGACTACGCTTACCTTCGACAGTTGTGGATTTCGATGAACGCTATTTCATTTGGTGTAAAGCACTTAATTGACGGTAACGAAAGACTTGCCCTCAAGCCCACAACATGGTGTGATTTTAGCAGTAGCGATATTACCATCCTCAACTATGCTTAACCGTGGAGTCTGCCGAAGCAGTTGGACTTCTAACCTGACCTTGTCTGAGAGCGGTACAACCAAACCCCAACGGCCATAAATTTGGCGGCTCCAGAATACATCTTTCCCAAATGAAAACAATCTTTGAATTTTCCGGGTGGACATCGAACCTCCGGCAGCAAAGCGATGGCAACCTAATTGTCCTGCGCCATTTCAACAAGCGTTTTCTTCGGCTCTATTTGCTTGCTAATATTCATCGGATTGTCGGAAAAGTAAATTAACCAGCTCTCGATTTACATAGTAGTTATTGCGGCCTTGCTTTATTTCATCTACAAATCCATGCTCAGTTAACAATTTGAGATATTTTCTTGCTGTCTGCCTTCCATAAGGGATTTCACGCTGCAAGATTTCAATACGCGTATATGGATTTCGAAACAGGTTATTGATTAATTCGTGTGAGTAGATTTTGGGGAGTTCGGCACGCATTCGATGCTTCATACTCTTCATGAGATTGTTAATATCGGAAACCAGCAAATTCGTAGAATGCGCTACCGCGGTGGTCGATTTCAACATGTAAATGACCCAAGCTTCCCACTCGTTGTTATCGCGTACCGCTTGCAACAAACGATAGTATTCCGGTTTGGTGCGATTGATCGCGCGACTCAGGTAGAGAATCGGGGCGTCTAACAATTCGACATGAGTGAGATACAGCACATTAAGCATGCGTCCGATGCGCCCGTTACCGTCTGGAAAAGGGTGGATAGTTTCGAACTGATGATGAATTAATGCCATTTTGACTAATGGATCAAGATCACACAGTGCAGCATCGTTGATGAATTCCTCAAGTGATCGCATATGGGCGATAATTTCCCGTGGGCTCTGTGGCGGTTCGTAGACAGTTTCACCGGTTTGCATATTACGTAGTACCGTTCCAGCCTGTGCGCGATATCCACCTTGGTGGCCCATCAGTACACGGAACATTTCAATGAGTATGTTTTCGCTAATGATTTTGTGTTCACTCCACAATTCATAGCCTCTTCGCATAGCTCTACTGTAACGAACTACTTCCTTGGCTGCAGGAGAGCCAAAATCAGAAAACAATGCGGCTTGGTACGCTTCGTCCTGTGTCGTCACGATATTCTCTATTTCTGAACTCGCAAGAGCTTCCTGAAGCGTTAAGGTATCGATCAGAATATTTTGATTAGGAAGGCTGGTCGCAACACCTTTCAATAGTGATAGACTGGCACGCGCGTCCACCAGCGCCTTTAGTACGGGCACGGTGTTTAAATCCACTGAAGGAGGCAGAGGATCATCTATTGAGGATTGCGAATTCATTGAGTCAAGAGTGTTAAGAAGGGTCACAAAACATATAAACTTTATATGTTTTGAAATAATACATATACGAAAACTCAGTTTTGTATATGTATTGCACGTCTTGATGATACAAAAAGCCATTTTTGTATAACAATCCACTGACGACGATCAGGATGAGACACTTGCGTCAATCAAGATACAATGCTTCGTTGAATTGACTCTGGAATATTCAACGTAGCAAGTTAATTTCGTAATATTAGGATTAGAGCCGCCTGTCGCCCTGTATATCGACAAGATTCAGGCGACACTAACTCAATATTGAAATCGCACCGGCCCGTCATTGATGGTGGGTAAAACCTCTTTATCGGCAACCAGGCTTATTACAATCTCAGTATGTCTGACACAACAATCGGCAAGAACTCCTTCAACATCAAATCTACCTGTATCTGAATGGAAAATGAACACCAGCCACATGAAAAAGGTTGCTGCCGAAGCCGCGCTTGACTACATCGATATCGGTGATGTCATTGGTGTGGGTACCGGTTCAACAGCGAACGCCTTCATCGATCTTCTCCCGAAAGTAAAAGGGAAAATCGACGGTGCTGTGGCAAGTTCGAAAGCAACTGAAGAACGACTGCGCGAGCACGGCATCTCAGTACTGGACCTCAATCGAACCGGTCCACTGCCGGTCTATGTCGACGGCGCCGATGAAGCCACCCACAACAAGCACCTCATCAAGGGCGGCGGCGGTGCACTCACTCGCGAGAAAATTGTCGCTGCTGCAAGCGACAAATTCGTCTGCATCGTAGACAAAACCAAACTGGTCGATGTACTCGGTGAATTCCCCCTTGCTATTGAAGTCATCCCGCTCGCGCAAAGCCTGGTCAGCCGGGCCATCATTAAACTGGGTGGGCTTCCGGAGCTACGGCTCGGGTTCACCACCGACAACGGAAACATCGTTATTGATGCGAAGAATCTGGACCTGAAAGATGCCGCCGCAGTTGAAGCCAGGCTAAATGGTATCGCCGGTGTCGTAAGCAACGGTATTTTTGCGATTCGGCCGGCTGATGTACTGATCGTCGGACACGAAACTCACGCTGATACGCTCTAACCAAACTGCTCAACTCTCGAAAACCCCATGAGTAATGAATGCAGTGACAAAGACCCCTTTGTGCTTCGGGTCCATGGCGACAGCATGCTGCCGGAATTTCCGGACGGCTCAATTATTGTTGTTGACCCAACCCAGCCCGCCAAGGCAGGTGACTATGTGGTAGCCAGAATCAATGAGATGATCGAACTTAGAAAACTGTATGTGGAAAATGGCACTTACGTCTTGAAAACGACTGCCTCACCAGTCGAAGACACGCTTGTTTCCGCCTCCGCTCAACTAATCGGGCGAGTGGCAAAAAAAACCGACATCCGGAAATCAACTGCCAAATACTTTGCCTGAATCACATCTGCCGGTTCAGTACCACAGCATCGCCAACAATCTGGTGAAGGCTCACGATCATATCCATCCCCAAACCGTAATGAGGCAATACTGAACGAAACTGGCTCTTGCAGATTGCACAGATTGCCGCCATATGCGTGACCCCATGATTCGCAATCACCGCCTCTAATGCGTTGACCCTGGGCGATGCGCCGCTCACCCGAACGTCCATTAACTCATCGGTCAGCAATCCACCACCGCCACCACAGCAAAAAGTGTACTCGCAGATCGTATCGGGTGCCATATCCACAAAGTTTTCGCAAGCAGCGCGCAAGAGTTCGCGCGGCATTCGGTAAATGTCTCTTGGCTGTTTGCCCATGCGCGAACCGCGCGCAACATTACAGGAATCATGAAACGTGATGACTTTGTCACTGTGCACGGTTTGATCAAGTCGCAATGCCCCTTTGCGAAATAATTCATGGGTAAACTCACATATGTGCCGCGTGTCGAAACCACCTGCGTCAGTGCTTGTTCCATCGCCAATCAACCCTGGCCAGTAACTGCTCGCTACGCGCCAGGCATGCCCGCACTCACCGACAACCACCTGTTTCACTCCAAGCTCGCGAACCGCAGCACTGACCCGATCTGCAATCGTCTGCATCTTTTCCTCATCGCCCACAAAAAGTGCAAAATTTGCAGCTTCCGAAGCCGTCGTCGAAAGCGTCCAGCGAATACCCTGCTGATGAAATATCTTGGCGCATCCAATCAAACCATCAACATGAGGTTCGGCAAAAAAGTCTGCTGAAGGGACCAGTAGCAATACGTCTGCACCCGCATCATCAAGGGGAAATCTGACATTCACGCCAGTCTCGTCAAATACATCCTCTTCCAGGCCCGCAAGCGTATCAGCGATCGCCGGGCCAATCATGCCCAGGTTGTTTCCAACCCGCTCGACATTGTCGAGAACCGTATGGATGTAATTCTGCTTGACCCCAACGGCGTCGAGTATTGATCGGCCTGCCATGGTAATTTCGGCGGTATCAATACCAAACGGGCAAAATACCGCACAGCGCCGACATTCGGAACACTGATAGTAATAGGCACTCCAGTCCTGCAGCAATGGCTCGGTAAATTCGCGCGCCCCGACAAGCTTCGGAAAAAGTCGGCCTGCCAGCGTATGGTACCGACGGTAAACGCCGCGAATCAGGTCTTGCCGGGCAACCGGCATATTCAGCGGGTCACCGTCTCCGAGAAAATAATGACACTTGTCGGTGCAGGCACCGCACTTCACACAGCTATCCAAAAACACCCGGAGCGCCCGATTGGAGCGGATTTCCTCTCCAAGTTTCTGCACTGCGACAGTCTGCCAGTCATCAATCAGTTGAGAGGTGGCGTCGTCCTGCGAACGAAAATAAGGTTTTTTCGCAGCTTCGTCACGCTGCCTGATTTTGGGGATGTCCAATTTTCGCGTCGCACTCACGGGCTATTGCACCTATTTTCCGGCTGAATATTTTTGATTGTGACTCGGACTGAAGAAATTACCCGGAAAGTGAATCAATTTGCTGAACGGAAAGATGACTGCCAATACAATCGCACTCGCCAGGTGAACATACAGCAGCGTACTTTTTGGCAACTCCACCGGCGACAGGTTGAGCACGCCCAGCATAAACTGGCGAGTTGCCATGATATCTACTGGCACAACGTAGCGCAGCGCCAAACCGGTCCCGCCAAGCAGCACAATCAACAGCAGCAAAAGGTAGTCGGAAGGGGTCGAAATATATCGAACCCGGTCAACAAACACCCTGCGACCCAATAACCCCGCGAGCGACACGATCATCAACCACGCAGCGATATCCCCGGCTGGGAACAACATCAATACCCAGGGCTGAATCGAATCCGTTACAAAAAACAGGTGTCGCAGCAATACCACCGCCAGAGCATAATGGAAAACCCAGCCAAACAGCCATGTCCACTTGTTCGCCCGAAACAGGCTCGCAAAAAAAATCGCTTCGTTTGCCATTCGCAGCATGATGCCGCCCCACGTTTGCGGGGCAGGTGCAATCGGCAGCAAATTACGCGACGGCAGCCTCGCGTAGCTGAACACCTTCCACAGTATCCCAGCCGCAAATACCGTTGCCGCGAGATACAACAGAGTGGCAAGCAGGATTGACACAGACGCGTTAACTCATTTTCTTGCAGGCTCTTGAATCCAGCGCCGCAAAACTCACTCAAATGCAGCCGGTCGGTTTGGGCAGGCCTGCGTACCGACAGGCCTGTTTCGCCGGGCCAAATGGAAACAGCTCGTAAAGGTACGGGCTGTTGGCCTTTTCCCTGCCCAACTGCTTGCCCATATGCCGAATCAGTATCCTTATTGGCGGGGCAATCGCGTATTGCGCATAGTAGTCTCTTAGAATATTGATTGCCACCCAGTGATCTGCACCCAGCTCGCAATCATCATCGGCAGCCATTTTCTCAGCCAGTTCCTCCGACCACTCATCAGGATTGACCAGAAATCCCTCTGCATCGGTTTGGTAGACCCTGCCTTTGAATTCAATCACCATTCCACGTCACCTGTCATAGCCAGGCGTGCACCGTATCGTTTTTCACAGCCAGCGCGACAAAACCTGCATAATCGACCACTTCAATACCGTCAATCAGCTGCGCTGCTTTAACACCTCGACACTCGAGGTCGGGCCCCAGCGCAAATAATTGATGTTTGCCTCGAGACTGTTCGAGGAGTCGAGCTCCCGTGGAGCCGCGTATCGCTGAATACACCGCATCTTCGATCAAAAGAATATCGCTGCCCGCTCCGGCAAGCCGCAGACAGCTCAGTAAACTTGGCTTCTCGGTCAGTGTCTTGTTGACTGTATGCAGCATCACGAAACTAGAACTGCAGTATGATGTCCTGAGATTCCATCAATCGAGACATATCTTCACTCGCCATTATCGAAACAGCATCGCTTCCGTTTTCGCGCCTGATCTCGATTAGATCTGCATCACAAAGACCTCTTTGTAAGATCGATTCCCTTTCCACATACACTTTATCGACCCCGAAATCATCGAGTGCAGCAAATGTTCTGCTATAGTCCTTCATGTCCAGTACCGCGGGATTTTGATTGCGCAATAACTGATAGACTCCGTCATCCAGAAATGCAACACACAATTGCTGATCGAATGCTGAAGCAGCGAGCAGCGCATCGAGTGCTTCAAGCCCATAGACCGTGCCATAAGGCGCTCTTCGGTTGACGAACATCATGCGTTTAGACATCGAAGTTATCCCTTTTGGCCTCGTCAATCACCAAAAACTACGGTGCGATCTGCAATGATTGCGCCTTCAATAAAGTGGCCAAACCCGGCCACTTTGAAATGCTGGTCCAAATTAGCAATGGCCCTGCCGCTTTGGCTGGCAGACTCATCACTCAAGACACCGCGACGCAGCGAAGCTGCGACACACACTGCCATGTCGATGTTGTAATCTTCAGCCAGCTTAACCCACCGGGCAATCACGTTGCGATCATCTACGGGTGGCGCGCCAAGTCGGGTTGCGTTATGTACACCATCGTGATAGAAGAATACCCGCACCACCTCGTGACCACTTTCAAATACCGCGCTGGCAAACTGAAATGCTGTATCCGATGCCTGATGCGTATAAGGTCCCTCGTTGATGAGTATGTTGAATTTCATTTATCTGGCGGCCGAGTGTTTCGTGTTCGATCTAAGATTCCTGCCATCAATTTCATTTTTTCATTTTACAGAATTCAACTTAAAGAGACGTTGAGACGGCAACAAGTTTGACCTGACGCTGCAAACATTGTTCACGCAGAAAATCAGGTGCGGGTCGTACCCCCGGTTTCACCATGCACCGATCAATACGTGAGACAGTCTGGAATTTGAGTATTTCAGTCCACTATACCGTTGACTGATTCAGTGAGTGGGCAAAATGGACAGTTTACCCTAAGGAAGAGTTGGGAAGAATATGAACTTAGAACACACACCTTTCCGATAAAATTGAACAAATCTTCCATGAGCCATCAATGGCTGACCCCTTTTTTCTGAATCGACGACCAGGCATATGGCCGCTAAAACAATTAGATTTACAAAAAATATCTCCGCCTGGCTGCTCTTGAGTGTGCTGATCGGCGCGTTTATCCTGCCCAGCGTCCAGAAGACCGCGTCGGTACATGCTGCCAACCCCGTCGTGTCAAAGAATCTTGAGCGACAAGCGAGACATTTCCTGACGATAGTGCGCGGATCTAGACAGTTTTCGGACGACCTCCAGATCAACAGCTTCGTCGTATCCATGGCAAAAAACCTTGGTAAGGCGGCTGACCTCAGCGATCAGCCGATGCACTATTTTGTACTGATTGATCCTAATGTGAACGCATTTGCCGGCCCCGGCGCGACCTTCTTTGTCAATACCGGATTGATCGAAATCGCTGACAATGAAGCGGAACTGGCATCAGTCATGGCGCACGAAATCGCGCACTTCAAGCAGGACCACCTGTCCCGACTGCTAAAGGCTCACCAGTCGACCAAGACACCCTCACTATTGGCGGTACTGGCCGGGATTCTGATCGGCGGCGATGCAGGCATTGCTGCGATTGTTGGCGCGCAAGCCGCGCGGGTCGAAAATGTCATCGACTATACACTCAGCTACGAACGCGAAGCCGACAGTGTCGGTGTGCGAATACTGGCCAAAGCAGGCTATCATCCAAAGCATGCGAAAACGTTCATGCAATCGCTGGAACAGGAGATTCGAGAGCGTGGTATCGTACAGTCCAATATTCACAATACACACCCCGTAACGCCGGAACGAATTGCCAGTATCAATGCGAGACTTCGTCAGTACAATGATCGGACCTTCCCGGATCTGGATGACGATTTCGGGTATTTCAAAGCCAGGGTTCGCGTGCAGTTTCACTGGGAGTCCAACAAGACTTATCGCTACTTTGAGCAAAACCTGGCAACTGGCACTGCCAGCGAACAGGCCATCAATCTTTACGGCTACGCGCTGTCGCTTGCTAAGGATGGCAAGCTGCCTGAGGCACGCCGCGAGCTTGCCAGACTCAAGCAACGCCAACCGGATAACCTGTGGGTGATTCTGGCGGAAGCTGAATTTGCGCTGGTCGACCAGCAGCCCGAATTGACGCTTTCGTTGCTCGAGGCCTGGGCGGACGTTGCTGTCCCTCATCCGGCTGTGATTGAGCTCTATACCAAGGCACTTTTGCAAACCGCGCAGGCTGAGGAGGCAAATCGATACCTGCGCAAACACCTGGCCTCGCATCCGGAACACATTCAACTTTTGCGACTCAATGCTCAAACAGCGCTTCAGGCAGGCTCGGAAATCGATGCCTATCTGTCAGATGCAGACTATCATTTTCAGCTGGGGGACCTCAGAATTGCAATCAATCAACTGAAATTTGCGGAATCCAAGTCAGACGATTTTTATACCGTCTCGGTCGCACGAGAAAAGATCCGGCTGATCAGCGAGGAAATCGCCTGGAGAGAGAGCTCAAACTAAACCGGCGACCTGATCCGTAATTTGAGCAATGCCCCGCAAGTACGACACCACAAGATTCGCCTGGGCACTGACGGGCTCGGGTCATGATCTTGAAGAATGTCTCGACTTGCTCATGAAACTGGAAAGTGTCGACGTGTTTCTGAGCCGTGCAGTGGAAGAAGTACTGGTCATGTACAAGTACATTGAACGGCTGCGCGCGGCAGGTATCCGCATGTTTCATGATTCCACTGCGAGTGCCGTGCCGGTTGGACAGTTTTACGAGAACAATTACCATACTCTGGTGATTGCACCAGCCACCTCAAATACGGTCGCGAAATGCGTCGCCGGAATCTCCGATACACTGGTAACCAACGTATTCGCGCAAGCCGGCAAATGCCAGCTCCCAATCATTGTCTACGCCTGTGACACCGAGCCCGTCGTCATTACCCCGGCACCCGGTAAGATGGTGACGGTTTACCCGCGTGAAATTGACCTCGAATGTTCACGAAGGATAGGCCAGTTTGAACACACCACCCTGACTACAAATATGGAGGAGCTGCAAGCCGCAGTTCGTCATCGAGTCGAATGCCTGAACGAATCCTGTTCATAACGGGTCGACTGGCGCAAACCAGCCTGGAACGAACGCTTGAGCGGATCGAATTTGAGGATTGCACCTACGACATTCATCAAATTGGTGTGAGCGTTGCTGCACTGGCAACAACTGACATGGTTAAACGTCGCCTGCCAAGTGCACAAGGCTTTGACAAGATTATGCTGCCTGGACTGTGCGCAGGGGATATCGATGCGCTATCTGATCACTTCGCCACCAAGGCTCTTCGAGGTCCAATTGATCTGAAAGACCTGCCGGAATATTTTGGTGCGCCAGCGCGCCAAAGGGAGCTGGACGAATACTCGATACGAATCTTCGCTGAGATTGTCGATGCGCCAAAACGCTCAACCGAGCAAATCATTCAAATTGCCCGGCACTATCAAAATCTGGGTGCCGACGTCATTGATCTTGGCTGCCTGCCAGGTGAGCACTTCGCGCACCTCGAAGAAACTGTTCAGGCACTCACTGCCTTGAACATTAAAACCAGTGTCGATTCGCTGGACAACGATGATCTCATGCGCGGTGGGCAAGCCGGTGCCGACTATCTCCTGAGTCTGTCCGAAGACTCGCTTTGGATTGCTGATGAAGTTGCCGGCACGCCCGTTTTGATCCCAACTGCCGAGGGCGGTCAGGCTTCACTTTACCGGGCAATCGAAACCATGCAGCAAAAAGGCAAACCCTTTCTTGCTGACGCCATTTTGAATCCCATTCACTTTGGTTTTACGCAGTCCATTGCCAACTATCTTGAACTCAGACGCCGCTATCCGGATGTTGAGATGATGGTCGGTACCGGTAACCTGACTGAACTCACTGATGCAGATACCGCCGGAGTTACCGCAGTTTTGCTCGGCATCGCGTCGGAACTCGGAGCCGCTGCGGTGCTCACCACCCAGGTCAGCCAACATGCAAGAACTGTCTTGCAGGAAACCGATCTTGCGCGTCGAATGATGCATGCAGCCAAAGATGACGCCAGTTTACCGAGAGGCTACAGCGACGGCTTGATGGCACTTCACGACAAAAAGCCCCACCCATCAACGGCCGAAGAGATACGCGAATTGGCCGCCATGATCAGAGATCCGAGTTTCAGAATTCAGGTCAGCGACAGCGCAATCCACATATTCAATAGAGACGGTATTTATGAATCAAGCGACCCGTATGAATTGTTCCCGAAACTGCGAGTAGAAAACGATGGTTCCCATGCTTTTTACCTGGGAGCAGAGCTTGCCAAAGCGCAGATCGCCTGGCAGCTCGGCAAACGCTATGTACAGGACCAGCAGCTCAAATGGGGCTGTGCATACTCGGAAGACCAGCCCACTGATCATTACAAGAGCCCGGGTACCACTTTGAAGTCCTCCGGGGATGAAGGTAAGTAAGTCGTGATTTTCGAGGTCATCGTTACAACGATCGACGAACATAACACGGTGCATATCGCCCCGATGGGGATACGTCGGGTGGACAGTCAGGTCGTCATCTCACCCTTTAAGCCATCTCAGACTCTGACCAATCTGAATGTGACCGGTGCAGCTGTCATCAACATCACCGACGATGTGCGTATTTATGCAGGATGTCTCACTGGCAGAACTGACTGGCCGGTCTGCCCTGCCAGTAAGATCAAAGGCAAGGTGTTGGAGGCTGCACTGCATCATGTCGAACTCAAGGTCGCGCGGCTAATCGACGATGAATTGCGCCCGCAGGTCTACCTGTCAGAGGTTTATCGCTCAGCTGCAAAACCCTTTCCGGGGTTTAATCGCGCGCAGGCAGCCGTCATTGAAGCGGCCATCCTGGTCAGCCGGCTGCATATGCTGCCAAAAGAAAAAATTGACGCCGAGTTGACGTACCTCGAAATTGCCATTCAAAAAACTGCCGGTGCAAGGGAACTTGAAGCCTGGCAGTGGCTCACTGAGGCAATCGCAAACTTTCGCAACGAATAGCTTCGCCGCGTCAGGCATTGTCGCCATCGCGGTTACCAAGCAAGTGCGCCCAGCTGAGATAGGCCCTGACATGCGCTCCCACATTGTGAACGCGCAGAATGTCCACTGATTGCGCACACAAATTCAACGACGCACCGATCGTTTCGGTATCAAGATCAGGGCTGTCAAATTTGGCAAAGGTTCTCAAAAAGCGTTTTCTCGAATGTCCGATCAGCACACGATGTCCGAGCTTTCGAAATCGCTTAACTGATCGCATCAGATCCAGTGACTGAAGACTGCTTTTCCCAAATCCAATACCCGGATCAACAATGATCTTGCTGGGGTCGAGGCCTCGTGAGTCCCACAGTTTTCGCCCTTGGTCAATCCATGCTGCAAAAATCTCACAGGCATCATCTGTACGACCGATGCTGATTTGCGGGTCAACCGGCACGGTGACGCTGTGCATGGCAACAAACGTCTTGCCGCTGTCTCTGGCAAGTGCCAGCATGGCCTCATCGCGCAATCCACTAACGTCGTTGATCATGTCAACGCCGAATTCCAGTGCTTTTTCAGCATTGACAGGGTGATAGGTGTCGATGCTGATTTGCGGGGCAAAGGTGGTATCGGCGCAAAGGTTCCTGACCATTGCAAGAACCGGTTCAAGGCGACTCCATTCCTCACCGTCAGACAGGGGGTTCGCGTTGGGGCGGGTGGACTCTGCACCAACATCAATGATGTTGACCCCGCATTCGATCATGTGCTTCACTTCAGTTTCAACATCGTCCAGGCTGCGATAGCGCCCGCCATCCGAAAAAGAGTCTGGGGTTATGTTCAAAATTCCCATCCAAAGCGGAATATGAAATTCGATCTGAGCGGTCGAGCTAAGCTCCAATGCGCTTAACTCAGCACTTTCTGATACCGGCCA
>JAJDZL010000101.1 GCA_022824665.1 Gammaproteobacteria bacterium
CGACAAACAGCGCGCCGTCTGCAATGGTGCGCGAATCCGTGCTAACCGCATTCAGCACCGGATTGCCGCCAAGATGGCTACCCTGAACGGCCTTTGCGACATCCAGCATCGTTAGCATTGCAAACTCCTCAAAACCTGGGCAGCTACTTCTCGATCGCTGAACTGAACGCTGCGGTCGCGGTATATCTGCACTGTTTCGTGTCCCTTGCCTGCAATCAGTACCGCGTCTTCCGGCTGAGCCTTTCGAATTGCCAGGTCAATCGCCTGTGCACGGTCGTGCTCAACCATTGGCGCAGATTTCATACCGGACCTGATTTGCTTGACAATCGCGGCGGGCGACTCGCTGCGCGGATTGTCATCGGTGACAATGACCCGATCAGCAAAGCGCTCGGCGAGCGCGCCCATCATCGAGCGCTTTTCAGTATCGCGATCACCGCCACAGCCAAACACGCACCAGATGGCACCGTGAGTAAATTCGCGCAGGCTGCTGAGCGCCTGCTCGAGCCCGTCGGGCGTGTGGGCATAGTCAACATAGACTGCTGCGTGATTCGAACAGCCAGTGATTCTTTCCAGTCGTCCGGCGATCGGCACCAGTGAATTCAAGGCGATTTCGATTTCTGCGGGCTCAATGCCAAGCGAGTACAAGATCGCGGCAACGGTGGTTATATTGATGCCGTTGAACCGGCCAAGCAATGTATTTCGCACCCTGATGCTGTGACCCGCAATCGAGATTGATGCGGCAATGCCCTCGCGGTCGGCAGTCAGCTCAACGAGTTGTACATCCGCGCTGCGACGGCCGTAGGTAATTTCATGTTCGGCGGTGGTTTTGCCGAGCATTGATCTGCCGAATTCGTCGTCGATGTTCAGTACCGCACGCGCTGCAGCTGTCTCAGTAAATAACCTCGATTTGGCAGATCGATAATTTGCCTCACTCTTGTGGTAATCCAAGTGATCCTGACTCAAATTGGTAAATACCACGGTGCCGAAGCGAACACCGGTCGTTCGCGACTGATCCAGCGAGTGTGATGACACTTCGAGGCACAGATACTGTGCGCCCGAATCTGCAAGTGAGGCGAGGTGGCGCTGAAGTGATATGGAATTCGGTGTTGTAAGGGATGCCGGGGTCAACTCACCGGTGAATCCGCTGCCCAGGGTGCCGACAATGCCACACCGGTGTCCGAGCGACTCAAGTGCCTGAGCACTCAGTGCGGCACAGCTTGATTTGCCGTTGGTGCCAGTGATGCCAACGATATGCATTTTGTGCGAGGGATGCCGGAAAAAAACTGCCGCAATTTCGCTGATTTTCTGCTTGAGATCGCGAACGCCGATTTGCGGTACCGGGGCGGTGTCGGCTATCTGCCAGTTATCTGCTTCAAAAACGACTGCGCAAGCACCGGCTGCAATTGCGCTCGGAATGAATTGCCGCCCGTCCTCATTGAGACCAGGCACTGCGAAAAACAGGCTGCCAGGGCGTACATCCCGGCTGTCGAGGGCAAGCTGTTCAATCATCGGATCCTGATTGTGATCAACCGCTGCAATGCCTTCTAAAAGCACGCTGAGGTGCTCGCTCGACGGATTTGCCGTGGCTGCGAGTCTCATGTTTCACTCCGCTCGTAGTGAGCGGTCCTTGAAGATGCAAGTTTGCCCAGGTTATCGGGCGGAATATTCAGAATTCGAAGTGCCACGGTCATGAAATTGCGAAACACAGGCGCGGCGACCAGCCCCCCGTAGTACTCTTTAACAGACGGTTCGTCCACCAGCACCACGGCGACGAGTTTTGGATCGGAGACCGGTGCAAAACCGGCAAACATTGCGCGATGCCGCTCTTCCTGATAAACACCATCGATCAGTTTTTGCGTTGTCGAAGTCTTACCGGCAACCCGGTACATTGGAATGCGCGCCCGTCTTGCAGTACCGGTGGGTGTTACCACCTGTTCAAGCATACGGCTAACCTCCTGGGCAATCGACTTCGGCATCACCAGTGCGCCCTGACGCGAATAATCATTTGCCAGGATGGTCAGCGGCATCAGCTTGCCGCCATTTGCAATTGATGCATAGGCGCGGGCGATTTGCAGCATTGAAACTGCGAACCCATAGCCGTAGGTTAAAGAAGCGTGTTCACTGAGACGCCATTTGGAGCGTTGGGGAAAGCTGCCCGGCACTTCACCAACGATGCCGCTGCCGGTGACATCGTTCAATCCAAGACTGTCATAAAAATCCATCAATGCATGCGGTGTGATCTGACTGCCGATCTTGATCGCACCAACGTTGCTGGACTTTTCCAGCACGCCGGCAACTGACAGTTCACCGTAATCTCTAAAATCTCTGATTCTGAATCCGTCAATCACGACTTGTCCCGGCGACGTGTTGATGATGGTCTCCGGGTGCACTTTGCCTTCCAGCAGTGCCTTTGCAACCACGAAGGGCTTGATCACAGAACCGGGTTCGAAAACGTGTCTTGCCGCGTAGTTATGAGTCGTATCGCGGGTATCCATTTCGTTGGGGTTAAAGCTCGGTACAGTCGAAATCGCCAGAATTTCACCGGTATCAACATCCACCACCACTGCACTGGCTGAAGTCGCCCGATGTTCATTGGCCGCTTCCACCAGCGCCTGATGCACCACCTGCTGAATTCGCGCATCGATGCTGAGCAGGATGTCTTCGCCGTCCCTGACACGCTGATCGTCCGACAATGTCTCGACAACCCGCCCCATGCGGTCCTTGATCACCCGGCGAATTCCGTGCTGACCGGTCAGTCGGTGGTTGTGAGCCAGCTCAATACCTTCGAGACCCTCATCATCGATATTGGTAAATCCAATCAAGTTTGCCAGTGAGGAGCCAAATGGATAGTAGCGTCGATATTCGCGTAACAGTGCCACACCTGGAACGTTCAATTCCATCACCTGCTGTGCGTGGTCGGGAACCAGCGCACGGCGCAGGTACATGAACTCACGTCCAGGTTCAATCTGCTCCAGTTTTGCTGCAATGGAATCGCGCGGCAAACCAATCGCATTTTCGAGCATGGGCCACGCATACGACCGTTTGCGCAGTACCTCGGGTTCCGCCCAGACACTGTCAACGGGCGTACTGACTGCCAGCACTACGCCGTTGCGGTCCTTGATGATCCCGCGATTGGCAGTGACCTGTTCATTACGCAAAAAACGCGCGTCGCCTTCAGCCTGCAGCACTTCTGTGTCTGATATCTGCAATTGCGCGGCACGCGCCGCCAACAGCGCAAACAACAAAAATACCGACACCAGTACGATGATGTCTCGAACCGGTGCATAGTATGCCTCCCGGGTCATTGCGAATGCTCCAGGTACAGCCAGTCATTGGACTGTTTTTTCAAAAACAGTACAACGTCCCGGTCAGGTTCGTTCATCTTGCCAACAGTGCTGGCCCAGTTTTTCAGCTGTGCGCGGCGCGACAGTGTGGCACGCTCTGCCAACAGGTTGCGCCATTCAATGTTCAGATCGTCACGCTGGGCATAGCGCTCGTATAGAATTGGGAGCAAGACTCGATTTTCGTGTCGAATCCAGACAATGCTTAAAGCCGACAGCAGACAGAAAGCGATTAGGCCAACGAACAAGGTGCGCATCACTCATCACCTACACGTTCGGCCACCCGCATCATCGCACTTCTGGCGCGGCGGTTGCGAGCCACCTCCGACGCATCCGGGCGCTGCGGTCGACCGATGATTTTCAGGCATGGACGGAAGTCTGAGCCGCGAAAAGGTATCGCGTCAGGTCCAGGCGCACCAATGGCTGCATCACGCATGAACCGCTTGACCAGTCGATCCTCCACCGAGTGGAAGGTGATCACGACCAGCCGACCGCCTCGTTTTAGCAAATCCACACATTGCGGCAGAAAAACTGACAGCTCCTCGAGCTCTCGATTAATATGCATGCGAATGGCGAGGAAGGTGCGAGTTGCAGGGTGTTTATCGGGTTCGCGGCTTGGTACGCATTCCGCCACCAGTTGAGCAAGCTCGCGGGTTGAACTGATTGGCGACCGGCTGCGCTGCTCAACGATTCGCCGGGCGATTCGCCGGGCAAATCGCTCCCCACCCAAGGCACTTAGCGTATGGCTGAGATTGCGCTCGCTGACCGTTTGCAGCCACTCGGCTGCCGAGCGTGCATCAGCGCTGTCCATACGCATATCCAGCGGCCCGTCTTTCAGAAAGCTGAAACCGCGCTGGGGCTGGTCGAGCTGTGGCGAAGACACACCGAGATCAGCGACCACACCGGATAGGCGAATGTCGGCGTGGCGCGCGCGAAGCTCATGGGTTATTTTTGAAAATCGTGCGTGAATGGGTTCGAATCTTCGATCGGCGCCGTGCCGGTCGCGGGCTGCAGCAATCGCCGCCGCATCACAATCGAATGCATACAGTTTGCCGGACGCATTCAGCCGCTCCAGAATGTCAGCAGAGTGTCCACCGCGCCCGTAGGTGCTGTCAACATAAACACCGGCAGGATCAATCGAAAGCGATTTGATCATCGCTTCGGTCATCACGGCCTGATGGGTTGGTTGCTGTCGAGTTAATTGGCTCACTTAATTTACCCGGAGTTGTTAAATCGGCAGCTTTTCGAGGATAATCTGGTAATCCTCGTCGTTTTCACCCTTGATGCCTTCGCAGTGGTTGTGCCATTCGTTCTGGTCCCAAAGCTCAAAGCGCGTGCCGACTCCGATCAGCACGGTTTCTTTCTCGATGGAATTGAATTGTCTGAGCTGTTTCGGCACCAGCACGCGGCCGGTTGCAAGCATGTCACAGCCCTGCGCGGTACCGACAATAATTCTGAGCAGATTCTGGAATTGTGTGGTCGCGTTGCGGTTCTTGATCAATTCGTCGCGAATGCGGTCAAACTCCGGCGCGGGATAGATCGAGATGCATGGCGCGCGGAAAGTCTGTCCAAAAACCAGGTTCCCGGCGCACTGCTCATGCAGCTTTTCGCGAAAACTGATCGGGATTACAATTCGACCTTTACCGTCGACCGTTAAATTGTGTGAACCGAAAAATTCCATATTACACAAATATACACTAATTGTCACGAAATTACACTTTCGGCTATTCTGACTCAATACTTTTGATTTGTCAACCCTAAATTTGCCGAAATAAAGGCCTTTTCGGTCTTTTTTGGTGATTTTTGAAGAAAAT
>JAJDZL010000229.1 GCA_022824665.1 Gammaproteobacteria bacterium
CAAAGCTCTGGTATATGGCTCCCTAGGATCGTGATAGACCTTCTCAGTTGCCCCCTGCTCAACGACCTGGCCGTTCTGCATCACCACGACTGAACTCGACATTGCTCGAACTACGGCAAGGTCATGGCTGATAAAAAGATACGCAAGCGCATGATTTTGCTGTAGATTTCTTAGTAAATCAATAATCTGCGACTGCACAGAGCGATCGAGTGCAGAGGTTGGCTCATCCAGTACCACGAACCTCGGTTTAAGAATCATTGCGCGGGCAATCGCGATTCGCTGGCGCTGACCACCTGAAAACTCGTGCGGGTAACGATGCCGGGTATCGATATCCAGCTCCACTTCTTCCAGCACCTCAATAACCCGCGAGTCACGCTCGTCCTTCGAAATCTCGTGGTGATGCACCCGCAGGCCTTCCGCGATAATTTCTGCCACTGTCATTCTGGGGCTAAGGCTACTGTAGGGGTCCTGAAAGACAATCTGCATGCTGCGCCTTAGTTCACGCAGCTCTTTTGTCGTTCGACCCTGAATTTCATTGCCGGCGAATCGGATGCTGCCACGACTCGAGATCAGTCTCAGCATGGCCAATGCCAGCGACGTTTTACCAGAACCCGATTCGCCAACAACGCCGACTGTCTCTCCGGCCCTGATCGTAATGTTGACATCATCCACCGCCTTGACATGATCAACTATGCGTCGCAGCACACCGCGACGAATCGGATACCAGACCCGCAAAGATTCAAGCTCAACCACGACCGGTGCTGATGCGGCGGGCTGCCCGCCGCTGCCAGTCGGTTCAGCATCAAGCAGCATCCTGGTATAGCTGTGTTTAGGTGTATCAAATATGTCCTGCCTGGTGCCGCTTTCAACAAATTGACCATGTCTCATGACACAAATTCGATCGGCCAGTTTGCGCACAATATTCAAATCATGACTGATCAACAAGAGCGCCATGCCAAGTTGCTGCTGCAGATCCTGCATCAGTTTCAATACTTCTGCCTGAATGGTTACATCAAGTGCAGTGGTCGGTTCATCAGCGATTAAAAGACCGGGTTCGTTGGCTAGTGCCATGGCAATCATCACGCGCTGACGCTGCCCACCGGAGAGCTGGTGGGGATAGGCATCAAGCCGCTGACTGGCATTTTTGATCTTGACCATTTCAAGCAGCTCGAGCGACCGGTCGCGGGCATCGGCCTTGCTCATCCCCCGGTGAAGAATCAACGATTCACTGATTTGTTTGGATATCGTATGCAGGGGGTTGAGCGATGTCTGCGGCTCCTGAAAAATCATTCCGATCTTATTGCCGCGGTAAGCTTCGAGAACTTCGCGCGGCGCACCGAGCAGTTCCTGTCCCTCATACTGGATGCTGCCGCCCGGGTGATAGGCCGTTGGGTAAGGCAAGAGCTGCGTGATCGAAAGTGCGCTCACGGATTTCCCGGAGCCGCTCTCACCGACTATTGCCAGTGCCTCACCGCGGCCGATATCGAATGAGACATTTGTTACTGCATGCGTCGTTGCTGCAACCGTCTTGAACGACACCGACAGATCGCGCACCTCAAGCAGCTGCGGTGTAGTTTCGTGATTCGAACCCATTTTCGTCATTGCGAGGTTTTCCTCGGGTCAAATGCATCGCGTACCGCTTCGCCTATAAACATCAGCAGACTCAGCATGATCAGAATCACAAAGAACCCGGTCAGACCCAACCACGGTGCTTGCAGGTTTGCCTTACCCTGCGCCAGCAACTCTCCAAGTGATGCAGAACCAGGTGGCAGGCCAATCCCCAGAAAGTCCAGCGAGGTCAGCACCGTAACGGAACCCGCCAGCGTAAATGGCATAAAAGTTATGGTCGCAACCACCGCGTTTGGCAGCACGTGCTGAAACATAATGCGAGAGTTTTTCACGCCCAGTGCCCGGGCCGCAGTAATATAGTCGAAATTTCGTGCCCGCAAGAATTCAGCGCGCACAACACCGACAAATCCCATCCAGGAGAACAGCAGCAACAGACCGAGCAGCCACCAGAAATTCGGTTCGACTACACTTGCCAGGATGATCAGCAGATAAAGTGTCGGCAGCCCTGCCCAGACTTCGATAAAACGTTGAAACAACAAATCTATCCAGCCACCAAAGAAACCCTGTACAGCGCCTGCCGCAACTCCGATTATTGCACTGATCACCGTCAGGGTGAAGCCAAACAAGACCGAGATTCTGAAACCGTAAAGCAGTCTTGCTACCACATCCCTTGCCTGATCATCGGTTCCGAGCCAGTGTTTGCGATCGGGCGGCGACGGCGCCGGAGTCGGCAAATCCCAGGCAACAGTACGGTGATGGTAGCGAATCACTGGCCATAGCATCCAGCCGTCCTGCTCAATTAATTCCGCAACATAGGGGTCGTTATAGTCGGCTTCAGTAGAAAATTCACCGCCGAAGGTTGTTTCCGGATAAGACTTGAGTATCGGATAGTAAAACTCCCCGGCATAGCTCACCAGGTACGGTTTGTCATTGGCTACAAACTCAGAGAACAGTGCAACGGTAAAAAGTACCATAAAAACCCACAGCGACCAGTAGCCACGCCGGTTGGCTCTGAAACTATCGATCCTGCGACGCGTCAGCGGCGAGACTTCCATCCACAGATATCTCGACTTCGATGCTGCAGTGTGCTCCGCAGCCATTTCAAGTTTCCCTGGATTCAAAGTCAATACGCGGGTCGACAACTGTGTACATCAGGTCGCCAAGCAAATTCATCAGCAGTCCGAGCAACGAGAAAAAATAAAGCGTTGCAAACATCACTGGATAGTCTCGTTTGAACGCCGCTTCAAAGCCGAGCAATCCCAAGCCGTCCAACGAGAAAATTATCTCAATCAGCAGCGAGCCGGTAAACAATATGCCGACAAACGCGCCAGGAAACCCGGCAATGACGATGAGCATTGCATTGCGAAAGACGTGCCCGTAAAGCACGCGCCGTTCGGCAAGCCCCTTGGCCCGGGCAGTGAGTACATACTGCTGATTGATTTGATCGAGAAACGAGTTCTTGGTCAGCATCGAAAGTCCGGCAAATCCCCCGATCACCATTGCAATAACCGGCAGGGTAATGTGCCACAGGTAATCGATGATCTTGTCAAACCAGGCAAGCTCATCCCAATTGTCCGAAACAAGGCCGGCCAGTGGAAACCAGTCAAGGTAGCTGCCACCGGCAAAAATTACCAGCAGGAACACTGCGAACAAAAAGCCCGGAATCGCAGTACCAATGATAAGAAAGATAGTCGTCCAGCCGTCGAAAGGGGTTCCATCCCGGGTTGCCTTCAGCACTCCGAGCGGAATGGAAATGAGATAGACCAGCAGCGTTGTCCAAAGACCCAGTGATATGGATACTGGCATCTTGTCGAGCACGAGGTCGATCACACTTTCATCGCGAAAGAAACTCTCACCGAAGTCAAAGACCAGGTAGCTTTTCATAATCTGGAAAAATCGCTCGTGCAGTGGCTTGTCAAAACCGAAACGCTTTTCCAGCTCTTCGATAAATTCCGGGTCGAGTCCCTGCGCACCGCGGTATTTGCTGGTAATTGCGCTTGATTCCGAACTCAGTTGCTGACTGCTCAGTTGCTCGATCACCTCGCCGCTTCCTGCTCGGGTAACGCGCTCGGTAATATCCCCGCCAATATTGCTTACAGATGCAATGATTTGTTCGACCGGTCCCCCCGGAGCAATGTGAATTACAACAAAATTGATCACCATGATCGCGAACAGAGTCGGGATAATGAGCAACAATCGGCGAACGATATAAGCGGTCATTTGGTGGTCGTCAGATGTCGGTAGAAAAAACCGGATGCCTCATAGACAGGTACAACGGCAATTTGTCAGCAGCGTGAAATTCAATTGGTGCCTGCTTCACCCGCAAGTGCCGCAGCCAGCGCATCCGCCTTGTCGTTGTCATACCACCAACGCGAAATCAGGACACCTGATTTTGTTGGAGTGTCGGGACGTGAAAACTTGTCCCAGTACAAAATCCGGTCGCTTTGGATATGCCAGTTTGGAATCACGTAGTGCCCAGCGATCAAAACCCGGTCCAGTGCACGGGTTCGCGCGACCAGGGACTCCCGGTCTGGTGCCTGAATCAAAATTTCAATTAACTCGTCAATGACCGGGTCACTGATGCCGGCAACATTTCTGGAGCCCGGCACATCAACGTTATACGAGCCCCAAAATGAACGCTGTTCATTGCCTGGTGAATTGGACTGTCCCCAGCCGGAGACAATCACATCAAAATCAAATGCCCGCACCCGGTTAAGGTATTGACTCTGATCGACCAGCCGAACTTTGGCTTCAACGCCCAGTCGTTCAAGATTGCGCACCAATGGCAGCACGATACGCTCGAACGCCTGGCTGACCAATAGAATCTCAAATTGCATCGGCTCTGCGGTTTCCCGGTTTATCAACTTGAACTCGCGCACCTCCCAGCCCGCTTCGTCGAGGAGTTTGAGTGCTTCTCTAAGGCTCGTCCTGATCTGTCCACTGCCATCGGTCTTCGGTGGCCGATAGGGCTCTTCGAAGACCTCGGGCGGCAGTTGGTCACGGTAGCGTTCCAGAATTTCAAGCTCTTCACCCTCGGGCGTTCCGGTTGCAGCCAGCTCGGAATTGGAAAAATAGCTCTCGGTTCTGGTGTACTGGCTGTGGAACAGCTGCTTATTGGTCCACTCAAAGTCAAACGCATAGCCAAGTGCTTTGCGCACTCTGGGATCAGCAAACTTGGATTTTCGGGTGTTAAACACAAATGCCTGCATTCCGGTTGGCTGCTGGTGACGAATTAATTCTTTTTTCAGGTAGCCGTTTTCAACCGCGGGAACATCGTAATCGGATGCCCATGCCTTGGCCTGATTTTCCAGTCGCAGGTCAACATCCTGAGACCTCAGCGCCAGTCGTATGGCGGTATCGTCGAGGTAGTAATCCACCCGTTCAGTATCGAAGTTGTACAAACCGCGATTAACCGGCAAGTCAGCTCCCCAATAGTCTGTAACCCGTTCATAGATGACGTAGCGGCCCGCTTCAAATTTTTGTACCCTGTAGGGTCCACTGCCAAGTGGCGGGTCAAGTGTCGTACTTTCAAAGTCCCGGGACTCCCAGTAGTGTTTGGGCAATATCGGCAGTTGCCCGACGATCAGCGGCAGTTCCCGGTTTTGTTTCTCCGCAAAACTGAACTTGATTCGCCGCTCACCCAGTTTCTCGACCTGACTGACGCTGCGATAGTAGTTTCGATAAAATGCAAGCCCTTTGGTTGTCAGAGTTTCGAATGACCACTTAACATCGTCAGCCGTGATTGGCACACCATCATGCCACCGGGCATGCGGATGAATATTGAAAATTACCCAGGACCGGTCGTCCGGAACCTCAAGAGATTCTGCAATCAGTCCGTACTCGGTAAAGGCCTCATCATCACTGGAGGTGAGGAGCGTTTCGATTGAACGCGTACCAGCCGCGTTACCCTTTGGAATAAACTGATTGAAACTGTCAAACGTGCCGCGCGCCGCAGTTCTAAGCGCACCGCCTTTTGGAGCGTGTGGATTGACATAGTCAAATTGCTGAAAGTCAGGGCCGTATTTTGGTGTGCCATGCATCGCAATGGCGTGCACCGTCTGTGGCGACTCAGAATATGCAGCAGCACTGATAAACAGGCAGGCAACCGCCAAGGCGTGCATCAATACCAAGGCGAACTGTTGTGCGGTATGCTGTAATTTTGTCATGAGGCCTCCGGTGTTTGACGGTTAATGTAAAGATTATGCAAAGATTCTAACACTGCAAATTTACGGTTTCATTAAATTATTGTTATCTCTTTGATACAAATCGAATTCGGCAGATGCTTCATAGCCGCCCAAAAAGACACTTACCCAAGCCTTCTGGAATCGTTGGGGACCGATATCTGCGTTTAATTACAACTATTTGAACCGGTTGTAAGCGTTCGTTACCGCGACTTTCTGGCTGAATTCCAACTCGCCACAAATCCCGCACCCGATGCAGCTGGAAAATCCCGCGACTCGGTCCAGCCACCTGCCAGTGGCAGGCTTCGTATTGAGCCCTGCCGTCCAGCCAATCGCCGCAGCAGCCGCGCTGCCATACCAATTGAGAAACGGAACACTTTAGGGTGTCTCGCGAGCCAGCCCCACAATGCCAGACCCAGCCGGGATTTTCGATCAACCAGACCCCGTTCAAATATCTGATGCCTGAGTTTACGAAGCAAATCCGGCAGTGGAATCTTGACCGGACACACTTCACCACAGCGCCCATTGAGCGTACAGGCATTGGGTAGGTTGGCTGCATTTTGCAAGCCAACCAAAAGTGGCGTCCACACCGAACCCATCGGTCCCGGATACACCCAGCCATATGCGTGTCCGCCTATCGACTGGTAAACCGGGCAGTGATTCATACACGCGCCGCAGCGAATACAGCGCAGCATTTCTCTATACTCGCCCTGCAGCATCATTGACCGCCCATTGTCCAACAGGACAACGTGGTACTCAGCCGGACCATCCATATCCTGCGACTTTGCCGGGCCACTGTAAATGCTGGTATAGGAAGATATTTCCTGGCCGGTGGCACTGCGCGCCAGCAGTCGAAGAAACAGGGTCAGATCTGCTAGCGAAGGGATCACTTTTTCAATCGATGCGGTAACGATGTGTACCCGCGGCAGCGAACTGGTCAAATCGCCATTGCCCTCATTGGTAACCAGGACTGAGGCACCTGAATCCGCGAGCAGAAAATTCGCGCCGGTTATGCCGACATCGGCATTGACGAAATGATCGCGCAGCACCGTTCTTGCCTCGTTGACAATCGTTTCAACTTGGTCGACTCTTTCGGTCAAACCGTACTTCTGATGATGCTCATAAAATAGCTCTGTTATCTCACCCCGGGTCTTATGGATAGCGGGTGCAATAATATGACTCGGTTTTTCCCTCGCCAGTTGAATGATGTATTCTCCGAGGTCTGTTTCGATCACTTCCATGCCATCGGCTTCAAGCGCATCGTTCAAATCCATCTCTTCACCAATCATGGACTTTCCCTTGGCGACTCTTTGAGCACCTGCCTGTGTGCAGATGTCAATGATGGTCTCCACGCCCTGCTCGGGCGTACTGGCAAAATGCACCTGCCCTCCTTTTGCAGAAACATTTCGTTCGAATTCATCAAGGTATTTGTCAAGATTGGCAAGCACATGGTTCTTGACATCAACAGCCCGGGACCTTAACTGCTCAAACTGTGGCAAATCATCGACAGCCTGCTGACGCTTGTCGACGAAACCACCGCGGGACTTTCGAAGTGCGTGCTGCAAACCCTCATTTACGAGTGCTGAGCCAGCGCGAATCTTAAACTTTTGCGATGTGACTTCCAAGTTTAATTCCGGCGTTTAAGATGACGCTTCCCCGATAGCTGGATTGTTACCGCGGCCTGCCAGCACTTCTGCCACATGCAGAACACGGATCGTAGTGCCCTGCCGGCTTAGCGTTCCTGCAATGTTCATTAGACAACCGAGGTCGCCGCCGAGCAGAACGTGCGCACCGCTGGCGCAAATATTGTTTACCTTTTCGGCCGCAATGTGTGCTGAGATCTCGGGATACTTAACACAAAATGTGCCGCCAAATCCACAGCACGCGGCCGACTCCCTGGATTCGATTAGCTGCAAGCCGCGCACCTCGCTCAACAATGTCCGCGGCGATGACTTTATACCCAGCTCGCGAAACCCTGAGCACGAATCGTGGTATGTACACGTTTGGTGAAATTCGCTGGAGAGCCTGATACCGGCAACGTTCACCAGGAATTCCGTCAGCTCATAGGTTCTTGAGGCAAGCTCCCGGGCGTTTTCACGTGTTTGGCTTGAGACCTCATCGAACAGTTCCGGAAAGTGAATCCTGACCATTGCCGCACAAGACCCGGAAGGCGCAACAACATAGTCGTACCCGGAAAAGGTGTCGATGAACTTTTGGGCAATTTTCCGGGTGCCGGCAAGATCACCGCTGTTGTAGAGCGGTTGCCCGCAGCAGGTCTG
>JAJDZL010000086.1 GCA_022824665.1 Gammaproteobacteria bacterium
CCCTCTGAAAAAGAATAGCGTAGCGAGCGCAATCAAAATGCCTCTGAGCGCATGAAAAAAAAGATTCTTCGTTAGCCATTGCCCACGGGTCCAATACAGCAGCGGCAGCATGAATATGGTCTGAAAGAAAAACCGCGAGAACGTTACCTGACCAGTAGAAACGGCATCGGCCAGCCACTTGGCAATTGCGTCCATTCCCGGCAAAATCAGCATCGCAAATACCATTAACGCCATCGATCGCGTCATTTCGTTTTTCATCGCAGCAGGTCCCGAGGTTTAATATGGAATAAGAGATGGCTCACTTGTGACTCATCTGTTAGAATGAGGGCAACATTAGCAGCATGAACAGGGAATCGTAGCGATTTTGCTAACTGGCGCCTGATTCAGTTATAAATAATGTTGCGTTTCAAAAATTCAACGAAACACTGCAGACAACTCATAAATGGACTGCTTTGAGGGTTGTCGGAGCTTGTTTCGATCACATCAACTATTGACATGAAAATTGACAAGCCATACCTTATTTTTGTTGGAGATGCACCTGACGAGCTTGCCGCCAAAACCTCTTTTGGCGTGGTTGACTGGTGCAAAGAGGACTGTATCGGGCAATTCAGACTGCCTGGCTGCGCGGCAGACCTAAAGATTCCGGACTTGAATATGGAACAAGCGGCCGAACGCGGCGCGCGAACCGTTCTAATCGGGGTTGCCAATCGGGGCGGTGTCATTCCCGAGTCCTGGATTGTACCCCTGACGCAGGCTTTGAAGTGCGGTCTTTCGATTGCCAATGGACTGCATACCCCGATGAATTCGATTCCTGCGATCAGCGATGCAGCCAAGTCGAGTGTCGGAACCCTCATCGAAGTGCGAAAGCCAAGCGGAGCTGACCATATTGCAACCGGCGAGCCGCGCAGCGGACATCGACTGCTGACCGTGGGAACAGACTGCTCCGTGGGAAAAATGTACACTGCCTTGGCCCTCACCCGGGAGCTCAAAAATCGTAATATCCCTGCTGACTTTCGTGCCACTGGCCAGACCGGAATTTTCATTGAAGGGTCAGGTGTTCCAGTTGATGCGATGGTTGCTGATTTCATATCAGGATCGGTTGAACAGTTGTGTCCGGCTGCTGATCCGGCGCACTGGGATGTAATCGAAGGTCAGGGTTCATTGCATCACCCATCATTTGCCGGTGTCAGCCTGGGCTTATTACACGGTGCACAGCCGGACGCGTTGGTGCTGTGTCACGAGCCGACCCGTACCAATATGCGAGGGCTCCCGAATCGTTCAATCCCGGACATTTCCGAGGTCATGGAGAGCAACCTCCAAAGTGCCCGGATGGTCCAGCCAAAGGTGAAATTCGTCGGCATTGCGGTCAACACCAAACACCTCGATGAGTCGGCGCGCAACGCCTATCTAACCGGCCTTGAGGACAATCATCAGCTGCCGTGCGAAGACCCGTTTCTAACCGGCGGCAAGTCAATTGTCGACCAACTGGTTTGAGCAGATAGCAGTTAAAGTTTGAACTGACTCCTGCCACTGTCAATTCGTCTACACTGCCGTGAAAATCTCTGCGCACCAGGAAAGCTGGGCACTCAAAAGTGCATTTTCTATTTCCAGGGGGTCCAAAACCCAGGTGGATGTAGTCGTCGTGAAAATCGAAAGCGGCTCGGCGGTCGGTATGGGAGAATCTATACCCTACCCTCGCTACAACCAGACTGTCGAGCAGACTCTGAATGCCGTGCAAGTTATCGCCGAAAAACATGCAGACCACTTATCGCGAGACTTTCTGCGGCACAATTACCCGCCGGATGCTGCACGCAATGCGCTCGACTGTGCACTATGGGATTTTGAAGCAAAGAAAAACAACACTTCGGTTTGGCAGCTTGCCGGACTTGCGCCGCCGGTCCCGGTGGTTGGAGCCTATTCACTCAGTCTTGATCCACCTGAGCAACTGGCAAAAAGTGCCCAAGCCGCACGGAACTTTCCCCTGCTTAAGGTGAAACTCGGCAAAAACCAGGTGATCGAATCGATTCGCGCGGTCCGTATGGCCTGCCCCGAAGCGCGTATTATTGTGGACGCCAACGAAGCCTGGGACATCGACACGTTTGTCGAATACATTCCCCAGTTTGTAGAATTGGGCGTTGAGATGATTGAGCAGCCCCTGCCAGCCGACGAGGATGAGGCCCTTGAAGACATTGACTGTGCAATTGCGATTTGTGCAGATGAGTCCTTTCACCGGGTCAGTGACCTGAAACGACTTGCGAATCGCTATGACATTTTCAACATCAAGCTTGACAAAACAGGCGGTCTCACTGAGGCCATTGAAGTTGCCCGCGCGGTAAGATCAGACGGCAAGAAAGTCATGGTTGGCAGCATGATGGCAACATCTTTGGGACTTGCCCCGGCCATGCTGCTGACAGTTGATGCCGAGTACATCGATCTCGATTCCCCTGTGTGGCTGGCCAAGGATCGTCCCGGCGGCATTCAGTTTGAAAACGGGCTGCTGCAGCAGGCTGATCAAACGCTTTGGGGCTGACAGCAGCCTCGGTGCAGCAAACACGCAAAGATATCCAGATTCTTTCGTATGACGGACACCATCCTTGATTTTGAGTGTCGCTTTGAGTGCGATATTGCTTACCTCTCGGAGCAACTGATGCGCGGTCGGTTAACCAGTCAGCAGTTGACCCAATCGGCAATTGAT
>JAJDZL010000075.1 GCA_022824665.1 Gammaproteobacteria bacterium
CTGAATCGGCCTTGACAGTTCAAACCGATTAGTTGACTTTTGAAGTTGACTGCAGCCCTGTGACAGTCAAACACCGATGCTAAATCGCTGCGAAGTCAAATTGTAAGTCGCTGCGTGTCACACAGCAAGACTCCAATCGACTGCACGCCGAATGAGTTTACCGAGCCGGTATATCAGCCCTTAAGCGGCGGACGATTCAGAGCCTCGTCCCAGCAGATGCACTTCACTGATTGCAACAGTCAGCGTTGCGAAATCAATTTTGCTGATTGACTTCATGTCGCTGATGATGTTCGCCAGCATGCGACAGCCAACCCTGTTTGAATGCATCCACATCTCAACCGCGTGCTGCGGACTGTCAGTGCTGGCGCTTTGTACAACGTCACTTGCGATGGCATACTGGTGTGCATGAATGTCATCACTCAATCTTGATTTTGCCAGCCCATGCCAGTGATTGTCTATTGGCAGGTTGGCCACCTGCTGACGAATCCAGATTAACTCCAGCTTGGCTCCGATGTCAAAATAAACCTGTGCCACGAATTCAGCTGACTTCGTGGAATTCTTGATGATTTCAACAATATCAAGCGCGGTGGAAAGCGGTATGCACTCGACCACCTGCTCAGCCAGCTCTTGCGGCACCTTGGCATCAACAAGCCGATCAATATGCACCTTAATCTGACTTGTATATTCCTCGCTTAAAACACTCGACAGTACACTCGCAATGACCGTGGTTTCATCTCGAAAATACGTAACTGTCTCCTCAATGTTGAGCGGGTGACTGCGATGGCGAAGCAGCCAAAGTGTTGCTCGCTCCAGCAGCCCTTCGGTAAACCTAAGCATCTCCAACTGACTTTGCGCGGAAACTTTGTTATCCAAACCTTCAATGGCGCCCCACAGCCCGCGCATATCGAAAATTTCCCGCGCCGCGCAATATGCCCTGGCAATGTTGGCATAAGAAGCACTGGTAAATCCATGCATCCTGTAGGCGAACGTTGGACCAACGCGATTGATCATGTTATTGGTTACATAAGTTGCAATAATCTCGCGCTTTAGCCGGTGTTCGAACATTTCCCTTTTGTAGTTCTCCGACAGCCGATCCGGAAAATAGTCAATCAGATCTTTGGCAAGATAAGCATCTTCCGGCATATTTGACTCAAGCAATTCCTGGTACAGCGTCATTTTTGAGTATGCAAGTACAACTGACAGTTCCGGAAATGTGAGCCCAAGACCGGCAATTTCGCGCCGTTCAATCTCTTCCCGGTCGGGTAGAAACTCGATTTCCCGATCGAGGCTGCCGGTTTTTTCCAGCGCCTGAATATAACGGCTGTGTTCCTGCAGCAGTTCTGGTGCGCGAATATTGAGCGAGCTCAGCGACTGGCTTTGCTGATAATTGCTTTCCAGTACCAACTCAGCAACTTCATCGGTCATTTCGCGCAGAATTTTCTCCCGCTGCTTGATTGTCATCTCACCGTTATTGACCACCTGGTTGAGTAAGATCTTGATATTGACCTCATGGTCAGAACAATCGACACCACCGGAATTATCAATCGAATCAGTGTAGCAGCGACCGCCGTGCAGGCAGTATTCGACGCGGCCAAGCTGCGTCATGCCCAAATTGCCGCCCTCACCGACAACCTTGCTGCCTAACTCGCATCCATCAACTCGAATCGCATCATTCGAGCGGTTTTCAGTGTCCGCGTGGGTTTGTGTTGAGGCTTTGACGTAGGTACCGATACCGCCGTTCCACATTAGATCCACCGGTGCTTTCAGCATGGCATGCATCAGCTCATTCGGCGTCAGCTTCTTGCGCTTGATGTTGAAGCGCCGCTGTGCCGCTGGCGAAATGTCGATTGCTTTTGCGGTACGGTCGTAAACCCCGCCGCCTTCTGAAATCAGGTTTTTGTCGTAGTCTTTCCAGCTAAGGCCCGGTGTATTGAACAACCGCTGACGTTCTTTGTAGCTGGTTGCCGAATCCGGATTGGGATCAAGAAAGATTTCAATGTGATTGAATGCACCAACCAACTGAATATGTTCCGACAGCAGCATCCCGTTGCCAAACACGTCACCGCCCATGTCACCGATGCCAACCACCGTAAAATCTGTCGTCTGAATATCCTTGCCCAGTTCGCGAAAGTGTCGTTTGACCGACTCCCAGGCACCCCGGGCAGTGATACCCATCGCCTTGTGATCATAGCCAACTGAGCCTCCTGAAGCGAATGCATCACCCATCCAGAATCCGTATTTATTCGATACCGCGTTGGCAATATCCGAAAACGTCGCAGTGCCTTTGTCAGCCGCAACAACCAGGTAAGGGTCGTCCTCGTCATAACGTTTGACGTTGCTCGGATGGACAATTTTGTTATCCACGATGTTGTCTGTAATATCCAACATGCCACTGATAAAGGTCTGATAGCAATGAATCGCCTCGTCAAGCACTGTCGTGCCAGGCTGAGGAGCCTGTTTCACGACAAATCCACCCTTTGAGCCAACCGGAACGATCACTGCATTTTTGACCATTTGCGCTTTGACCAGGCCAAGCACTTCAGTCCTGAAATCCTCGCGCCGGTCAGACCATCGAAGCCCGCCACGCGCGACCTTGCCACCACGCAGGTGAACCGCCTCAGTACGAGGAGAGTAGACAAATATTTCAAATTTGGGCCGCGGGTCCGGCATCCGCAAAATTCTTGCGCAGTCGAACTTGAATGAAACGTAGCTAAGCGGTTCGCCAGAGCTGTCGACGCAGTAGTAGTTGGTACGGATGGTAGAGGAAATCAGGTTTTTGTAGCTTCTAAGTATGACATCCTCGTCCAGACTGGCAACCGCGTCCAGTTCGGATTCCAGCGCGCCCTTGATTTTAGCCAGATCATCATCAGAGCCTCCCCGAGTGGGATCGAACTTGAGTTCAAAATAGCGGATCAGATTGTGGGTCATGCCGAGGTTTCGACTGAGCGTTTTCATGATATAGACTTCACTGAAAGCACTGCCGAGCTGCCTGAGATATTTGCTGTAGGCACGAAATACAGAAACCTGTCGCCAAGTCAGGTTAGCCATCAGGACCAGCCGGTTAAACTCATCGTTTTCTACCATGCCGCGCCAGATGCTGATAAACGATTCCTCAAATATTCGGCGCTGGCTGTCCGCGTCATGCTCCTCGGAGTGCATCAGGGAATAATCGTGAATCCAGATAAGTTCGCTATCCTTTGGAGAGACCCGGTAGGGACGTTCTTCAATGACTCGAAGGCCCATATTTTCCAGCATCGGCAACACATCCGAGGGAGATATCTGGTCGCGATAACTGAATATTTTCAAACGCACGCGGGTTTTGTCTGTTTCCTGCAGCGGTCGAAAAAATGACACCTTGAGGTTATCCTCGTCGCTCAGGGTCGCCAGCCTTTCCAAATCGACTGCAACAATCCAGGGCAGGCTGTCCTCCTGGTAGCTGGCACTGAACGCGTCGCCGAACCGGCGAAAATACTGCGACCCGAGATCTTCTCCGTACCGTTCGACTGCAGCCTGATACAGCGAATCCTGCCAGGTCGTTGCAGCATCTTCAACCTGCTGTTGAATTGCTTC
>JAJDZL010000050.1 GCA_022824665.1 Gammaproteobacteria bacterium
GAAAGTTTTGCCCAGTCTCAGTTGTTGCTGCACGAATTGGCTGGTGTGAAAGTCAGCACCAAGCAGGTGGAGCGCACTGCAGAGCGTTTGGGGGCAAAGATTAGCGAATTTGAATGCAACGACACGGAACTTGAGACGCCGCCGGCACCCACGATGTATCTGGGCGCTGACGGCACGGGTTTATGTGCTATGTCTTGAACGACATAGCCTATAAACCCGTTCCAGAACCTCGCAGCTAATTGGCCGGACACTCAGGCAGATACGGCCTGCAGGTTTTTACGTCGTCGCTGTACCAGCAATACGCCTGCCAGCACAATGACTGCCGGAATATAGAATATTTCTTTCGGCATACGCTCGGATGGCTGCTTGATATGGTCGATGACCACAGGCTTGTCGCCATAATAGTCAAACAGATCGCCAATCTTGATGAAAAGATCAGTTCCGACGAACGGTTCTTCAATCATCATCTGTCCATCCTGTTCTATCACCGTCAGTCCGGCAGAAGTCAGTCGCTCTTGCGCATCAGACAGATTGCCGAGCGGTACCAGTACAGTCGTACTGGTTATCTCACCGGTATCAAAATCAGGCCCGCTGACCACAATGGTCATCACGCCGTCCTGGGGAATATCGTCAACAATCTGATAGACTTTGCCAGACTCGACGTGCTCAAATGGCGGCTGAATCTGGTCCAGCCAAAAACCTGGGCGAAACAGCGTAAACGCGACCAACAGCAGCACAATTGACTCCCACAACCTGTTGCGGGTGAGTAAAAATCCCTGCGTCGCGGATGCGAACAGCATCATCGCAATCACTGCAACGACAAAAACAATGACCGCTTTGCCGATCGCCACATCAATCAACAGCAAATCAGTATTGAAGATGAACAGGAACGGCAGCAGCGCGGTGCGAATGTCATAGGCAAACCCCTGGATACCCGTCTTGATCGGGTCACCCTTGGAGATCGCTGCGGCAGCAAATGCGGCAAGTCCGACCGGGGGTGTATCGTCAGCCAGAATACCGAAGTAAAACACAAACAGGTGTACTGCAATCACCGGCACGACCAGTCCATTTTGTGCGCCCAAAAGAAGAATGACCGGCGCCATCAGAGAGGAGACCACAATGTAGTTTGCAGTCGTCGGCAGTCCCATGCCGAGAATCAGGCTCATGACGGCGACCAGCAGCAACATGATTATCAGGCTGCCGCCAGACAGAAATTCGACAAACTCACCAACAATCTGGTGTGCTCCAGTCAGCGAAATGGTGCCCACAATGATGCCGGCAGCACCCGTCGCGACTGCGATGGCAACCATATTGGTCGACCCGCCGATCATACCATCCTTCCATTCACGCAATCCCCGGCGAAACTCGCCGCCGAAATTGCCGGTCTGTCGGAAAAACGCCTTGATTGGGTGTTGTGTAAGCGCAACCAGTGTGATGGCAATCATCGCCCAAAAAGCAGAAAATGCCGGCGACAGCCGTTCAATGACAATTGACCAAATGAGGATTACAATCGGAATCACATAATAGAGTCCAACCAGTGTCGTCTCACCCGCACGTGGCAATTCGGTAATCGGCGCATCCGGTGCATCAACCTCGAGATCCGGTTTCTTAGCAGCCAGCCACAGCAACAGCAGGTAGACGCTGGCAGACAGAATGACAACGATCGTAAAGGCTGCAGAGGGAAACGCAACCTTAATCCAGCCGAGCCCGAAGTACACCGCCAGTCCCAGCACCGCAATGCCAATAAACCCGCCCAGAAAACCAATAATTTTGGTTGCAAAGGTCAGCGATGATGGTGGTTTTGGCAGCCCTTTCAGACCCAGTTTCAGCGCTTCGAGGTGAACGATGTACACCAGCGCGATATACGATACCAGTGCAGGCACCAGTGCGTGCTTGATGATATCCGTGTAGGAAATTCCGGTAAATTCTGCAATCAGAAATGCCGCCGCGCCCATCACCGGTGGCGTGAGTTGCCCATTGGTTGATGAAGCAACCTCAACTGCGCCGGCTTTTTCAGGCGAAAGCCCGGTGCGTTTCATGAGCGGGATGGTAAACGTTCCGGTCGTAACCGTATTGGCAATGGATGAGCCGGAATACATGCCGCCGAGTGCTGATGCCATCACCGCAGCCTTGGCGGGGCCGCCCTTTAAGTGCCCCAAAAGCGCAAACGCAACCTTGATGAAGTAATTGCCGGCACCGGATTTTTCAAGAATTGATCCGAACAGGACGAACAAAAAGATCAACGACGCTGAAACGCCCAGCGCAACTCCGAACACACCCTCGTTCTGCATCCAGTAGTGCCACATCGCCTTGCCAAACGAAGCACCTTTCCATTGCACAGTCTCGGGTAAAAACTCAGAGTGGCCGAAAAACACATACAGTACGAAAACCGTTGCCACAATCAAAAGTGGCAGCCCCAATGCGCGAAAAACAGTGATTGCCAGCACCATCATGCCGATTGTTGAAACCAGCAGGTCTCCCGTTGTCGGCAGACCGGCTCGGTGTGCAATTTCGTTTCTTAGCACAACAATGTACAGACATGACAAAATTCCCAGTCCTACAAGAATCCAGTCATACCACGGAATATGGTCCTTGGGACTCGACTTAAGGAGCGGAAACGACATCGTCGCCAGCACAAAAGCAAATGCGAGATGGATAAGGCGTGCATTTGAACTGGTTACGACCAGTGGCAGGCCGGTTACCTCGGTAACAAAAAACGGGATATTCGAAGAGATGTAGATCTGGAACAGGGCCCAGATAAAGGCAATAACCAAAATCATGGTTCCCTGCCAGCCGACGGCCGCGCGGGAACCTGTATCGGCACTTGCTAGTAATTCTTCTGCTGATTGTTGAGCGGGCTTTGGATCATCTTTCACAGTACATGCACCGGAGCAGGATGGAACGGGTTTGTTAAAGGTATAAATCGATTGAGGGAGAGACTGGCTCCCCCTCAATCAAACGATTCAAAGAAGGCTTGCTGCTACATCCAGCCGCGTTCTTTGTAGTAACGTGCAGCGCCTTCGTGAAGCGGTGCAGACAAAGAATCAGCGATCATCTCTTCCGGTTTCAGATTGCCAAATGCGGGATGCAGTTTCTTGAAGTTATCAAAATTATCAAACACTGCTTTTACGACCACATAAACGACGTCTGCCGGTACATCAGCACTGGTTACGAACGTCGCACCGACACCAAATGTGTTGACGTCGGATTCGTTGTTATACATACCGGCCGGAATGGTGGCGGTTCGGTAAAACGAATTATCGGCAACGAGTTTGTCGATCGCATCACCGGTCGCGTTGACCAGGTGTGCGGAACAGGTCGAAAGTGACTCCTGTGTCAGCGCTGACGGATGTCCGACCAGCCAGAAGTAGGCGTCGATCTTCTTGTCACAAACAGCCTGGCCGGTTTCTGCTGACTTCATTTCAGCTGCAAGTTTCAGATCGCTGCGTTCCCAGCCGAGTGCTTCTTCAATGACTTCCCAAGTGCCGCGTGTGCCTGAACCGGGGTTGCCGATGTTGACTCGCTTACCTTTGAAATCAGTGATGTTCGCGATACCCGAATCATCATGAGCGATGATCGTTACCGGTTCCGGATGGACCGAGAATACTGCGCGCAGATTCTCAAAAGCACCTTTGTCTTCGAATTTGGAGGTGCCGTTATAAGCGTGATACTGCCAGTCAGACTGGGCAACGCCGAACTCAAGCTCGCCTGCGCGAATGGTGTTAATGTTGTAAATTGAACCACCCGTTGATTCAGCAGAACAGCGGATGCCGTGTTCTTTACGATCTTTATTCACAAGCCGGCAGATTGCACCGCCGGTTGGATAATAGACGCCCGTTACACCACCTGTACCAATGCTGATAAACTGCTGCTGACTCTGTGCGGGTGTTACGCCGCCAATCAGTGTGACCAGACAGGCAGATGCGAGCGCGATTAATGTCTTTTTCATAACTTCATCTCTCCTTGAGGATAATTTAAATACAAAGATATTGACTTTCGGTGTAACTTTATAACAATTTACTTTACGATATTGATTCCAAATTTTGCAAAGTCAGTTTGGGTTCTCAACCGTCCAGTTTTCGATCCACATTGTTGTTGTAGAGGTATTGCCGGTCGGCTGAACACCCTTAAGCCACTTCGGAATGACAAATGGCGATGATCGAAAGTATAGCGGCAGCACCGGCAGTTCGTTTGTATACAGTTGCTGAATTCTTGACCAGATTGCGTGGCGCGCCTCTTTCTCCAGCGTGATTTCAAGCGCATCGATCAGCTCGTCCATCTCCTCGTTCCGGTAACCCGTGTAGTTGGAGCCCTGCCAGGCGTTTGCCTCGCTGGGGATTTCAGTTGAATGCAGGGTCGTTCTTGGTGAGCTTTCCGGGTCGCTGACCCAGGCAAACATCGCGAGCGCGGGAAACTTGCGCTTGGCAACCGTTTCACCAAAAAATACCCGCGCAGGCTCATTGTTGATTCTTACATCGATGCCGACCTCCTGCCACTGGCCCTGCAACACCTGCTGAATCGTCTCCCTGACTCTCGCCCCGGCAGTCGTGCCAAACTCCAAACGCAGCGGTTCATCATCGGCATTGTGTCGAACGCCATCGACCATTTTTTCCCAGCCTGCCTCGTCCAGCAGCTGGCGCGACATTTCAGGATCAAAAGCATAACGCGATATCGCGGGGTCGAAGGCCGGGTCAAGCGGGCTGACAAAGACATCGGCCACCGGCTGGTTGCCTTCAAACAGCTGGTCGCTGATTGCCTGCCGGTCAATGGCATGAAGCAAGGCTTTGCGCACCCTGATGTCTGCAAGAATCGGATTGTCAAGATTTAAATCCAAGTGTTCATAGATCAGACCCGGACGATAAATATATTCATAGTCGTCAGGATGCCTTTTCTCCATGGTCAGTGCCTGATTGAGCGTGATGCCGAGCATTCCCGAGATGAAATCTATTGAACCCGAAAGAAGATTCGCCTCCAGCGCGGCAGTATTCTCGATGATCCGAATCACGACCTTGTCGAACGCGGGCTCGGGGCCCCACCAGGTGTCATTTTTCACATACTCAATATGTGAGCCCGGTGATACATTGACGATTCGATAAGGTCCGAAATAAAGGCCTGGATTGTAGGTGTCAGTGTCGTAGGTGTTGCGATTTCGATATTCGCCGGGATCAGAAAATGCGGGCCGGTCAATATGCTCCGGGATCAGGTAAATGGCCAAATCACTGTACTTGTAATCGAGCCGGTCCATCTGTAACGTGAATGTCTTGTCATCTATGACATCAACAGACAGAACTCTTCGGTAAAATTCTGCGCCGACAACGCCACTTTGAGGATTCTTGCCAATTTCGATTGTATACTCGACATCCCTTGTCGTCACTGGTGTGCCATCACCCCAGCGTGCCTGCGGGTGCAGGGTGTAGGTAACTGCGACACCTTGTTTGCCATCGCCAAGGTCGGTCACGAGCGCACCGCCATTTTCGATTGTCGGCAGCGACGTGCATAGCATACAGACTGTTTCCCACTCATCGTTGTAGGCAGTAATCGGGCGCATGGTCAGGTTCAGTGCATAGTACTTGGCCAGCATGGACTCAAAATTGGGATGAAACGATGCAGGAAATTGAGTCATCCCGATTACCAGCGTGTCTTTGCTAAGTGCCGGGGTGCAATACAGCATTAAAGGCAGCACCAGTAATGCAATTACGCGGCTAGTGAAATTCTTTTTCATAATCAATCCCTGTAAGAGTGTTGGGTTTGTGTCAATGTTCATATTATCGCGCGATCCATTACCTGCGGCTAAGCTCGGCATTAATCGTCTTGCCGCTTTGCGATCGTCAGCAACGACAACTCACATATCTTTATTTGTTGATCGCCGCGCAAATTGTGTATCAACCTTCATTGCGCCTCAGTCGCTTTACCATGTGCTCTTGACAGATATCGGTCAGTTTGCATCTCGTGCAGTCTGCTTGCAGTGCGCTCAAACTCCCTGACCAGCCGTTTGCCCGTATACAGAGAATTGATTGGTCCCTCAGCCGACAGCACCAGATGCACCGCTCGATCATAAAACTCGTCCACCAGTTCGATAAAACGGCGGGCCTGGTTTTCGAGTTCCCAGTTCAGTACCGGAACATTTGAAATAATGACCGTTCGATACAGATTGGCGATCTCGATATAGTCCGCCTTGGACCGGGGTCCATCACAGATGTCGCTGAATTCGAACCACACAAGCGTCTCGGCGTAGCGGACGGTCTGAATCGAACGGGCAAGTATCTCGACAGCGCCGCGATCGCTCGATAAATCTGTACTCCAGCCGTCAAACAAGTCTTGCAAAGCTGCATCGGTATTGTCTGCCAGCGCATCGTAATACAGTTTTTGCCCGCTCATCGCCTGCAGCCGATAATCGGTTCCCGCACCGATTTCGACAACATCCATACGCAGATTGATCAGTCGGATCGCGGCCATGAACCGATCTCGCTGGATGCCGCCCAAATAAAGCGCATCCGGCCGGGTGTTGGATGTGACTACAATCACCACGCCATTTTCGATCAGCGCTTCAAGCAGCCCGGAAAGGATGACCGCATCGCCAATGTCTAGCACAAAGAACTCATCGAGACACAGCACTTTGCACCGCTTTGAAAAATTGCGGCCAATCTTCGACAGGGGATCTTCTGTATGTCGCAAGTCCTTAAGTTCGCGGTGAACCGATTGCATGAAACGATGAAAGTGGATGCGTATTTTGCGATTGATCGGAACTTCACTAAAGAAAAGATCCATCAGATGGGTCTTGCCACGCCCGACACCACCCCAAAGATACAGTCCCCTGATATATGACTCCTCACTGCGAAAAAGACGCCTGATAACCGAGCGCGTCTGAAAGCTGCCTGCATCTGCGAGCTCATCGGTCAAACGCTGCAAATGGTCAATGACTGCCAATTGACCAGGATCCTCCTCAAGGCCTGCGGCCTCGACAGAACGTCTGTAATGCTCAATCAGCGCCATGCCATTCACGCATTCACCCCATCATCGAGCGCTGTACATTCGGTAATCACACTAAAATAGCCTGACGGCTTGCCGAAGTTTCATCATCGAAATTCATCTCAATATAAGTGCTTGATAATCATAGATTATATTCCGTTATTCTCATAATATTGATACGCTTATAATCACTTTTCGACGATTGTCTGTTAATTTTCCGGCCGCGTGTCCGACCTAATCAACGGTCAATCTCGAGTCACTAACCTGGTCAATTACCGAAAAAGAGAATGAATCCCGACTTCGCCAATTATTCACATCACCTGAACTGCTTACACGTCCACTTAGCGAAGTCTGCTCGCGGTGAGAACATATTTGTGTGGTTACACTGATGTCCGATACCGCAATCGCCAACCCCGCCTCGCTGGTCGAACGCGTCATTGACATTTCACTTGAGGCTGGCAGGGAAATTCTGCGCTACTATGGCTCCGATTACCGGGTGCGCAATAAATCCAATAACACTCCGGTGACCGAAGCAGATATCGCCGCCAATGAGATTATCCTGGCAGGCTTGCAGGAGCTGACACCCAACACGCCTTTCGTCTCTGAGGAGTCTTCTATACCACACCACAATGAGCGATCAAAATGGCAGTATTACTGGCTGATTGATCCCCTGGACGGGACCAAATCATTCGTGCAGGGTGACGGGGAGTTTACGGTCAATATCGCGCTGATTGAATTCGATGCGCCTGTTTTGGGGGTGGTCCACAGCCCCGTCGAAAAGAGCATCTACTGGGGTGTTGCCGGGCACGGCGCCTGGCGAAAATTAGGGGATAAGGGCCAGCGGGAAAAAATCTTCGTTGCTACAGTCGCCGACAACCGGGTCAGCATCATTGCACCAAGGACGCGTACGGTTGGCAGGGTACAGCAATTCATCAGTAATCTGGAATCAGCAAATTTCTCATGCAAGCTTGCGCATTCATCAAGTTCGATAAAGTTTTGCCGGGTCGCAGAAGGCGCGCGGGACATCTTTCCGAACCTGGGCACCACATCCGAATGGGATACGGCTGCGGCACAGTGCGTTGTCGAGTGCGCAGGAGGCGCGGTCACTGATCTTGCGGGAAACCGGGTCCGCTACAACAAGGCTGATCCAAAACTGCATAACCCGCAGTTTCTGGTAACCGGCGCGAGCGATCTTGACTGGCGGCGCTTTTTACCGGACGATTAGCGTGCCCCGTCAAACAGACCTGAACATCCATTCGGGCAGATAAACCCGAAAATCCCCTACGCCCCACCGATCGTGTGCAGACCTTGGCGATCGACGGTCGGTCACCGCGCCGCCCGATAAACTCGAATAGCCGATATCCACCGCACGATAAGGAAATTAATCGTGCGGGCCAAGTACGCTGCGAAGCAGTGCGATGCTGCGTGAATAAGCCGCCACTGTCGAAGCCTCGTGATAGCTGTCGCGTCCCGGGGTGGCAAAAGCATGATCGACGCCGGGATAATTGTAAATTTCGATTTCAGCGCGGCCTTTGAACTGGTCAGTAATCTCAGCAACCGCTGCTGGCGGCACAAAACCGTCTTCGGCTGCGAAGTGCATCACCATGGGACAGGTAATGTTCCCGGCTTCATGTAGAGACTGTTCGATCGCAACTCCGTAGTAGCACACCGCGCAATCGATATCGGTACGAGCCGCAGTCAAATATGCGAGGTTTCCGCCCAGGCAGTAACCGAGCGCGCCAACCTGACCGCTACTGCACTCGGGCATAGTGCGAAGATGCGCAATACTCGCCGCGATATCCTTGATGCCCTGGTCAACGTCGAAGCGCTTGTAGTAATCAAAAGCCTGTGCAATATCCGCATCGTTGTAGCTCAGCACCACCCCCGGCTGCATTCGCCAGAATAAATCCGGAACCAGCACAACATAGCCCTCCTCGGCAAACTGATGCGCCATATCGCGAAGAAACTGGTTAATGCCGAAAATTTCCTGTATCAGGACCAAGCCGGGCCCTGAACCACCGGCCGGCTCAGCAAGGTAAGCAGCGAATTTGCCGCCATCGGCAGCACTAATGTTAATCATTGAACCTGGCATCGGTCTTCTCCCCTTAAGTTTATACGCTTTAAAACCATCGATTGTTCACAGCACAATTTTACAGATTTATCGGATGATGCAAGGATCAAACGGGAGCTGATACACGTGGCCTGGATAGCCGAGCGCGCAGCACGGCAGGTGTAAATTAGCTGTGCTGGTGTCTGGCGTTCCGTTTTCGCTTTCGGTATTTTTTGAAATTGCGAATCATCAAACGGCACCTGACGTGCAGGGAGCGCGCCAGTCGGTAATCGACAGAGAGTACAATAAGACCGAGCGGAATCATCCAAA
>JAJDZL010000123.1 GCA_022824665.1 Gammaproteobacteria bacterium
CCAAATATTCATTTAAAATGTGGCTGTATCGTTCTCGATCATTACTCACAAACAAATCAAGCGTCTCATCTTCAATGGTGGTTAGAACAAATCCTCTCGAAATTGGCGTCAAATACCGCGGTGCGGATAAAACCAGTCGAATTCCGGTTCGAATTGAGCCTCAGAAAACCCACGAGGTGCTAAGAAAACCACCCTGGATTCGGGCAAAATTCCCCGGTACCCCAGAGGTCTTGCGGCTGAAAAAAATCCTGCGGGACAATCGTCTCAACACCGTTTGCGAAGAAGCATCATGTCCCAATATAGGGGAGTGCTTTAGCAACGGAACTGCCACATTTATGATCCTGGGTGATATTTGCACCCGCCGTTGTCCATTTTGTGACGTCGCGCACGGCAGACCCAATCCACCGGATTCCGAAGAACCGGCAAATCTGGCCCACACAGTCAGGCAAATGGATTTGCGCTACGTCGTGGTGACTTCGGTAGACCGGGATGATTTGCGAGATGGTGGTGCAACCCACTTTGCCGAGTGCATCGCGGCCATGCGAAAACTGTGTCCTACCACCGCGGTCGAAATACTGGTACCCGACTTTCGAGCCCGGATGGATACTGCATTGGATAAACTTGCACTCGCTCCGCCGGATGTGTTCAGTCACAACCTGGAAACTGTTCCACGACTTTACCGGGCAGTGCGTCCGGGGTCGGATTACCAACACTCACTTACTTTGCTCAAACGATTCGGCGAGCGCCACCCGGATATCGAAACAAAGTCCGGCATCATGCTCGGCGTAGGCGAAACCCGGGAAGAAGTCATTGAGCTGATGCGTGACTTAAGAAAACACAATGTAACGATTTTCACGATCGGACAGTATCTGCAGCCGAGCCGACACCATTTGCCGGTGCGACGATATGCGCCACTCGAAGAATTCGACGAGTACCGTAACCTGGGCGAGGAGTTGGGATTTTCTCAGGTTGCATCCGGCCCGCTTGTCCGTTCATCCTACCGGGCCGATCAATACGCACCAAAAGCCATCGCTAAGCGCAGCGCCGCTAAAGCAGTATAGACTTAAAGTTCTACGCGTTTTACGAAGCGACATACTTGAACCCAACGACACCGGTACCGAACACAGATTTTTTCGCAAATCGGGCACCCGAACAATCGCGCATTGAAAAATCGCAAGTAATGTTGTGTAATTTAGCGCCTTACACGGCATCGGGAAAGCACTGAAGTCGATTTGATTTGCAGAGTTTGCAATGTGAAAAAAATTAAGTTTTTTCCAGTTTCGCCGTATGTGTGAAAACATTAATTGATTTTTCTTGTTAAAATAAATTTGTTTAACTAAAAATATTTAATTCATTTAGGGAGGAAACCAAAATGAAAATATCGAAATACCTTTCGATCGTACTGGCTGTTTTGGCCTTGGGTGTAACCGGAGTCAGTAGCGCCGGCACACTTGATGACGTTAAAGAAAGAGGCCATCTGCAATGTGGTATCAATACCGGATTGACTGGGTTCGCTTTCACGGACGATGCCGGTAACTGGCAAGGTTTTGACGTCGCACTGTGTCAGGCAGTTGCTGCAGCCGTATTCGGCGATGCATCTGCTGTCAAATACACCAACCTGACCGGAAAAACCAGGTTTGAAGCACTGAAAGCTGGTGAAGTTGACATGCTCTCCCGTAACACTACGTGGACCTACAGCAGAGACGTCGACCTGAAACTGACTTTTCTTGGCGTCAACTATTATGACGGTCAAGGCTTCATCGTGCCTGCTTCTCTTGGTGTGTCCAGTGCAACAGAACTGGAAGGTGCGTCTGTATGCATCCAGACCGGAACGACCACAGAGCTCAATCTGGCGGATTTCTTCCGTAGCAACAATATGAACTATGAACCAGTTCCGATTGAAACCAATGAAGAAGCCAGAAACAGCTACCTCGCCGGACGCTGCGACGTTTACACAACTGACCGATCCGGTCTTGCCGCGACCCGCGCCAGCCTGGATGATCCCGAAAATCACGTCGTGCTGCCCGAAATCATCTCGAAAGAGCCGCTCGGACCACTGGTTCGACACGGTGACGACGAATGGGGTGACATCGTTCGATGGGCTCTGAATGTCCTGATCATTGCCGAAGAAAAAGGCATAACGAAAGACAATGTTCGTGCCATGGCTGCCGAAACGCAAAAGGATGCTGAACTGAACAGAATGTTTGGTACCGAAGGCGAATATGGCGCAATGCTCGGACTGAGCGCTGACTGGGTTGTCAACGTACTCGCAGCAGTTGGAAACTACGGTGAAATTTTTGAACAATACCTTGGCGTCAATACCGATATCGGTTTGGCAAGAGGTGTTAATGCACTGTGGACCGACGGCGGACTGATTTACGCACCACCTTATCGGTAAACATCAGTTAATTGAACGGCGTGTGTCAATCACACGCCGTTCTTTTATTCACCACGATCTTATTCGAATGAGCCGACTTCTGAGCAGTCAAAGTGTTACAAAATCTTTGGACTGACCGCGATTCCCGACAGATGATCATTCAGATCATGGTCATTGTCATTGTTTTGACACTGCTCGGATTTTTCATTCGCAATACACTAAACAACCTCGAACTGCTGGGTCGGGAAGCAGGCTACGGATTTTTATTTACACCCTCAAACTACGATATTAACCAGCACCTGATTGAGTACAACTCGCGCAGCACTCACCTGCGCGCGACAATCGTCGGACTGATCAATACAGGGCTTGTCGCAATTTGCGGGATTGTGCTGGCAACAATCATCGGATTTGTCGCAGGCGTGCTGCGCCTGTCATCGAATTTTCTGATCAATCGAATTGTTTATGCGTTTGTCGAATTCAGCAGAAACGTACCGGTGCTGCTTTGGATATTACTATGGCATGGCGTCATGGTGCACAGTTTGCCCCACCCAAAGCAGGCTGTCACGATAGCTGATGTATCCTTTCTGACCAATCGCGGCTTTTACGTACCCAAACCGTTGCTGGAACCAATGTTCTGGTGGGTGGCTGTTGCACTTGTCATCGGCATCGCTGGTGCTGCAATGTTTGCCAGATATTCACAGAAAAGACAGGAGGCTACCGGGCAGCGTTACCCGGTAATCTGGATTAATTCGGCAGTTATCATCGTGCTGCCACTTTTGGCGTACTGGATGGCGGGGTCTCCGGCAACTTTGGAGATGCCAGTCTTTAAGGGCTTTAACTTCCAGGGCGGCCTGGTGCTAACGCCTGAGTTTCTCGCATTAACCCTCGCCCTTGCTGTATATACCGGTGCATTTATTGCAGAAATTGTACGAGCCGGCATATTGGCAGTCAGCCACGGGCAGACGGAAGCGGCCTACGCGCTCGGACTTAAATCGAATTGGACCATGCGCCTGGTGATTTTGCCGCAGGCGCTGCGGGTCATCGTCCCGCCCATGATCAGTCAGTACTTGAACCTGACAAAGAACTCATCGCTGGCCATTGCAGTCGGCTACATGGATGTTGTGGCAACAATCGGCGGCATATCCTTGAATCAGACCGGGCGTGCACTTGAGTGCATGTCAATTGTTCTGTCGATTTATTTGTGCATTTCGCTGCTGATCTCGGCATTTATGAACTGGTACAACAAGAAAATCTCGCTGGTTGAGCGTTAGGAATTACGCATGGCTGAACAAAATCAACAGGACTACGTTCCCGGCACACACGCAAGTCTGCCGCCGCCGATTTCACAGGTCGGAATCGCTGGCTGGATGCGGAAAAATCTGTTTTCCAGTCCATCCAATGTCATTCTGACCATTGTCGCGGTTTACTTCCTATATAAAGTCATCCCGCCGATTTTGAACTGGGCAATTTTCGACGCGGTCTTCTCCGATGTCGATCATCGCAATGAGTGCCGGGAAATTGCTGCCGGCGCGTGCTGGGCGGTTGTCCGCGCCCGCTTCGATCAGTTTCTATATGGCTTTTATCCGGATTACCTTCGCTGGCGGGTGAATCTGACGTTTGTTCTGATGTTCGTTGCGCTGATTCCCCTGCTCTACGACCAGGTGCCAAAGCGCAAGTACCTGCTTTGGTTTTCGCTGATTTATCCGTTTTTAGCCTTTTTCATGCTGTGGGGCGGTCTGGGACTCGAGCCCGTCGAATCAGCAAAGTTCGGTGGCTTTTTGCTTACTGTCCTGATCGGTATGACCGGAATCGTTGTATCGCTGCCACTCGGCATCGCACTGTCGCTGGGACGGCATTCATCCATGCCGGTTGTCAAAATGCTAAGTGTGTGGTATATCGAGTTTTTTCGCGGCGTGCCACTGATTACATTGCTGTTTGTGGCATCGACACTGCTCAACTACTTTATGCCGCCCGGTACATACTTCGATTTACTGTTGAGAGTAATCATCATGGTGATACTGTTCTCGGCAGCGTATATCGCAGAGGTGATACGCGGTGGGCTGGCAGCAATTCCAAAGGGTCAATTTGAAGCAGCAGATGCGTTAGGACTCACGTACGGAAAATCGATGCGGCTGATCATTTTGCCCCAGGCGCTCAAAATCTCGATACCCGGCATCGTCAACACATTCATTGGTTTATACAAGGATACGACGCTGGTGGTGGTTGTCGGCCTGCTTGACCCGCTCGGCATCAGCCGCGCAACACTGGCCGATTCAAGCTGGCAGGGCCTGTCGACAGAGCTTTACATTTTTATTGCTGTCGGATTCTTTATCTCGTGTTTTGCAATGTCGCGCTACTCGCTCTATCTCGAGCGGAAACTTGATACCGGTCACCGCGACAAATAATTGGGAACTCCAAAAATGAATAACAACAATCCAACTGAAAATTTACAACAAGCGAACGGTGCCGACGGCTCGGTTGCAATTGAAATTAACGATATGCACAAATGGTTCGGTGAATTTCATGTGCTCAAAAACATCAATCTCACTGTCGAACGCGGCGAGAGAATTGTGATATGCGGGCCTTCAGGTTCCGGCAAATCGACACTCATCCGATGCATCAATCGGCTGGAAGAACACCAGCGCGGCGATATCATCGTTGACGGGATTACATTGACCAACAACCTGAAAAATATCGCCGATATTCGCCGAGAAGTCGGTATGGTTTTTCAGCACTTCAACCTGTTTCCGCACCTGACAGTCCTTGAGAATTGCACGCTCGCACCAATTTGGGTCAGAAGGCTTCCCAAAGACGAAGCCGAACAGACCGCAATGAAATACCTTGAGCGGGTACGTATTCCTGAACAGGCTGACAAGTATCCGGGACAGTTGTCAGGTGGTCAGCAGCAGCGGGTCGCCATTGCGCGCAGTCTTTGCATGAATCCCA
>JAJDZL010000217.1 GCA_022824665.1 Gammaproteobacteria bacterium
CCTGCTCCTTGATTGCAAACACACTGGAAGAAGCGGTTCAGGATATTCACTATCAGTCTCGCGGGGTGTTTGACCGCCAAATTGAGAGCGAAGCCGGTGAGCTTATCAATGCGCTTCCAGTACCGATTGTTCAGACATTGATGAAACATGACGAGGTGCCAAAGAAAGTGCCGAAGCTTGGAGAGCATAACTGAACTTTTATTTTTGAGCCTTTTTTTGACTGTTTAATTTCCGCCATTTCGGAGTGGGCACATGCAAAATTTTGGATCAGTAGGTATTGTTGGCGCTGGTTTGATTGGTTCGGGTTGGGCTGCTCGCTGTCTTGCGCGAAATATTGATGTAGTTGCATATGACCCGTCGCCGAGCGGCGAACGGATTATTCGATCACACATCAAAAACGCCTGGCCAGCGCTGGAAAAGCTTGGATTTGATCCCGATAGCTCCGGTAAGTTTACTTATGTGAACGACTTGAGCGCGCTTTGCAGCCGGGTTGAATTCATTCAGGAAAGCGCACCGGATTCGCTCAAAATCAAGAATGAATTGCATCGGGAACTCGATAGCTTGACACACCCGGATGTAATCATTGCATCAAGTTCATCCGGCCTCCTGCCGACTGACATCCAGGCTGGCACAATCCATCCGGAACGGGTCGTCATTGGGCACCCGTTTAACCCGGTTTATATTCTGCCGTTGGTGGAGATCGTACGCGGCAACCGAACAAGTGAGGAAGCGGCGATTGGGGCTGCCAGATTCTATGAAAAGATTGGTATGTACCCGCTGATGGTGAAAAAGGAAGTGGATGGATATATATCGGATCGCCTGCAGGAGGCGCTATGGCGTGAGGCACTGCACATGGTCGCCGATGGCGTCGCTTCGACCAAAGACATTGATGATGCAATCGTTTATGGTCCCGGGCTCAGGCTGGCAATTATGGGCGTGTGTCTGACCTTTCACCTTGCCGGTGGGGAGCAGGGCATGAAACACATGCTCGAACAGTTTGGCCCTGCCTTGCAGTTGCCCTGGACGCATCTTAAAGCGCCTGAGTTAACTGAGACTTTGACCGATCGTATGGTTGCGGGCACCGAGGCACAGGCCGAGGGACACTCGGTCAAGGAGCTTGAACGTTTGCGCGATAACTGCCTGATCGAGATTCTCGAAGTTCTCGACAAGTACAACTACGGCGCCGGCACAACCAATTTCAAGGCATCCAAGTAAGTGCTATTCCATTGACGTTGCCAGATCTTCGTTCGCTTAACCGGCTGCTTCGACCGCGCAGCATCGCGGTCATTGGCGGGAAATTCGCAAGTCGCGCGATTCGCCAATGTGATCTATTAGGTTTCGATGGGGACATCTGGCCCGTTAGTCGACACCGCGATCAGATGGAGTCGCGTACCTGTTATCGAAGTCTGGCAGAACTGCCAGGCCCGCCCGATGCGGCATTCGTTGCAATATCCAGGCACGAGACCATCGACGTTGTGCGCGAGTTGGCTCGGATGGGCACCGGTGGTGTTGTCTGCTATGCTTCGGGATTCGCCGAGGTTGGCGGTAAGGGAAGTCAATACCAGTCTGAATTGGATCTTGCAAAGGGTCAAATGCCGTTGATCGGTCCGAATTGCTACGGTGTTTTGAATTATCAGGATGGCGTTGCACTGTGGCCTGATGAGCAAGGTGGGCAGCGATGTAAACGCGGTGTAGCGATTATCAGCCAAAGCGGGAACATTACTGTCAGCCTTACGATGCAACGGCGAGGCGTCCCGGTCGCTTTTTTGTTCTCAACAGGCAATATGACCGGCGTCAAGAAGCATGACTACATTTACGCGATGCTGGATAATCCTGACATCACCGCGATTGGCCTTTACCTGGAAGGCGTGGTCGATGCGCAGGCGTTTTCGCGCGCTGCGATCGAAGCTCTTAAAAAGCGAGTCCCCATTGTTGTGCTGGAATCTGGTCGTTCCGAACGAGGTGCCAAGGTAACCCGTACGCATTCTTACTCATTGTCCTCAGACAGTGTCTTGAGCAGCGCTTTCTATAAAAGATATGGAATTATCCAGGTGCAATCCATACCTGAGCTGCTGGAAACGCTGAAACTGGTTTCCATATTGACACCCGAGGACAATCACCAGATCGCCTCGATCAGCTGTTCCGGCGGCGAAGCCGCATTGATGGCTGACCTTGCCGCGGAGTATGGATTGGAATTCTCAGAGTTTTCAGACGAGCAGAGCCAAAACTTGAGTCAAGTACTCGGGAACAGGGTGGTGGTGTCGAATCCACTGGATTATCACACCTATATTTGGGGTGATCAGTCCGCTCAAACAGCCTGTTTCAGAGCTGTGTACGAAGGCTCACAAAATATGACATTGAATATTATTGACTTTCCGACCGAAGGCATTTGTGATCCACGGGAGTGGGACTTTGCCGTCAATGCCATCATCGATGCTCGAAATCAGGCAGGCAGCAGGGTAGCAGCGGTTGCAACGCTGCATGAGAACTTTCCGCCGGCTTATCAAACGGTGATGCTTGACCATCAAATTGCACCCATGCTGGGTACTAAAGAATGTATCGCTGCAATTGCTTCATCGGTCAGCTTTGCGAAGCGGGCGAGCTGCGCACAATCAATAGAACCGCTTCGGGAATCGTGCATTTTTGATGGCGGCGAATTAATGCTTACAGAGTTTCAGGCAAAGCAACAACTGCACCAAGCGGGTTTGCCAGTTGTACAAGGAGCATTGGTCGAATCTCGTGAAGCAGCCATTCAGGCTGCGCATCAGCTGACCTATCCTGTTGTGGCCAAGGCTTCATCTGCTGAATTGATTCACAAGTCTGACGTGGGTGGTGTTGTTCTCAATATCAACTGCGCAAGTGAACTCGAAAATGCCATTCAGAAACTGTCAAAACTCACAAGTGAGTTTTTGCTTGAACGGCAAGTGCCACCGCCTCTGCTTGAATTGCTGGTGGGGTATCGAATGGATGCGACTTTCGGTCCGATTGTTGTCGTTGGTGCTGGCGGCAGACTCGCAAACCTGATTGAAGATTCAGCTGTGCTATACCTGCCAGTCAGCGAAACTGAACTTGCAGATTCGCTAAGTCAGTTGAAAATTGGTCAATTACTCAATGGTTACCGAGGGGTGAAGTGTGATCTCAGCGCTGTGATAGAGTTCATCAGTAAACTGACCTCACATTGCCTCGCTGCAAATAGCCGAATCAGCGAATTAGAAGTTAATCCGTTATATGTATACGGTCCCAATGAAGGTGTTATCGCCGTCGATGTTGTCTGCCGAATTCATCGAGACTGATTTGATTGCGTGCAAATAATCAACCGCTTTAAAATATCCAACTGAACTTTTTTAGCGCATTTTTAACTTACCACAACGACAGAGTGAAAAATTTTGAGTGATACCGTTTTAGTTCAGCAATCAGGACCGATTCTTGAAGTTACCTTAAATCGTCCGAAAGCCAATGCAATCGACAATGCAACAAGTCATCGTCTTGGCGAGGTATTCTGCGAATTCAGGGACAATGATGACCTTCGAGTTGCGATCGTAACCGGCACTGGAGACAAGTTTTTCTCCGCCGGGTGGGATTTGAAAGAAGCCGCAGCCGGCAACGCCGAAATCGATGGGGACTATGGCCCGGGCGGATTTGCCGGGTTGTGTGAATTGCATGATTTGCAAAAGCCCGTCATCAGTGCGGTCAATGGTTACGCGGTAGGCGGCGGGTTCGAACTTGCTCTTTCTGGCGACCTGATTATCGCCGCGGAGCATGCTCAGTTTTTCTTGCCGGAAATAAAGGTCGGAGTCGTTGCTGATGCAGCAACATTTCGCCTGACCCGTTGGATTCCCCGCGCGGTAGCGATTGAAATGCTTCTGACAGGGCGAAGAATGTCAGCCGAAGAAGCGTTGCGCTGGGGGTTGATTAACCGGGTTGTACCATTGGAGCAGCTTATGTCAAGTGCGCGCGAGCTTGCTTCAACAATTGCGGAAGGTGCACCGTTAGTGGTAACTGCGATAAAGGAAATACTGCGCAAGACAGAGGATGTGAGCGTGGCGGAATGTTACAGAATGATGCATGATGGTGAATTTGAGGGATATGAACGTATCAAGGCGTCTGCTGATGCCATGGAGGGCCCGAAAGCCTTTGCAGAAAAAAGATCAGCTAACTGGCAAGGACAGTAAGGGCATTGTTTTGATGCCGAATTGCAAAACTCAAGCAAAGTGCCTGGTATGAGCGAACCCGTGCACCAAAATTACCCAGTTGATTGATCCGTTAAAATGCACGGTGAGTTTGAACCTTTTCCATTTTTCCGGTCACGCAGGCCTGAATTACTTGCGCACAGACTGCTTCGCCGCCTGTCCTCCTGATTGCACTGCGGGTATTACTCCTGCGTACTACCTATTCACGATTACCTGCAATATGCGGTTATGTCGCACCGGTTGGCGCAGTGATTGGCGCAATGCGTTTTTGTTTATTGACTGTTTGTATCGATGTAAATACCGGAGCCGATGACGACTTTGTGTTCAGTATTCGGAGCCTTAAAGCTGATTGCGTAGCCAAGTTTCGGTGAGCCCGTCTGTTCATCTCCTTCAATGGCCGGATTATCGTAGTGATAATTGAGGAATTTTTTGCCCTCGCGTCGCGCACCACCAATCAGTTCTTCTGCGATTTTCACCCCTTTCGAGTCGGTTCTCATCATGTCTGTCGGCTTGCCCTCACGATACTGTTCTGAGCCATGAAACAGGGTGACTCCTCCACCGCTTACAACCCACAGGTAGATGGATCCGGATTTCCAGTATCCACCTTCGACCCGAAATGCATTTCTTACTCCGGTTAAGCCGCTATAGCCTTCGGAAAAGACGGCTTCGCGATAAATTCTGGCTGCTTCTTCGACAAACGTGATGAGTGTTTCCCGGTCAATGACCTCAGATGCAGATACGGCAGGTTTCGGCAAGTCGGCAACGTGAATCGGGACGTGAGAGACATCCTGTGAGTAACCACCGACCAGTACGAACAGTCTTCCGGTAACCCCGGAGATATATTCGACAGCATATGCTGTTTTCGATTCCCCATCGTGGTAGTCGACAAAACCGCCACCCTGAGCAGCGGCAGCAAAAAGTTCTTGTACAACTAGCTTCCCGTTATCGTCCTCGACTCCGAGCAGATTTCTGCTTTCTGCCGCTTGGTCGCCGCCGTGCATGAAAGGCTCACCGCTTTTTAGAAAGACAATCAAAAACATCGACCCGGACTTCCATTCACCCTCTGTACGCAGTTTCTGCCTTAGTCGTCCTGCCTCATTGGGCGTCGTGATCGCCGAAATATGTGCCTTCCCCGTCTCTACGAAAGCTTTCAGAGTTTCGCGGTCAACAACCTGACCGGCTGTGGTCGCTGCCATCGCGGATCCGCATGCTGTAAATAAGGCTGCCAAGGCAACGAGTTTCGATGCTGATTTGAGCCTCAATTGAAGCGTATTCTTCTTCATAATCCTTACTCCGAAAATTTGTTTATAAATACGACTTCAAGACCCACAATTAGCCACGCAACCGGGTCGATTGAGTCTACTATGTCGTTCAAGTTATAGCACCTGGAATATACGAGACCTGCCCAATATTCCCGGCTTGTGTAAATACTATGTCGCCCCGTTGAACATTTGCGTTTGCAAGCCGCCGCGCATGGTTCTCCTCTATGAAGTTGTAACCAGGCGAATCGTTCAAACGTGAGCCATGTAAATGTTGTCCGCTGATGACCGGCACGCCATCAGGAACGAAAGTTTTCACCTGAATTGACGGCCCAAAGGGACCCATGGCAACCTTCTCGGAAAATTCTTGTGCTGCTATGAGAGGTCAGTCAAGGGTGACCAAAGCAGTTTTTCCAACTTTTGAAACAGGATACTGAACTGTTACGAAATTGGAGCGGATTGTGTTTCGGAACGCTTTGTCAATCAGTGTCCAATCGACAAGGTCGACCTTGAATGGAAGGTCTGATTCTTCAAATTCCTCCGAAAGTGCAGAGGCGGCATCCAGGGACAGGGGCTCATCCCCCAGGATGGCAAGATCCAGGTCGGAGTACTTCTTCGCCGACCAGGCTGCGCGCGACCCAAAAGCCAGGACTTTACGGTCAGGCACGTGGTTCCGGAGAATATCTCGTACGATGCCCAAATATTCAGATTGAAGATCAAGTTCCGGGGATGTCTCGCTCATGCCAGGCGTTCCCGCAATCTGTAACGCAGATAGACCGCCTCTTCGAGGAAACGCGGGATTTCATTGACCACTTCCAGCGCAACATCTTCGTTGTAGGTTTGACTTGTTCTTGCGCGCATTTGGCGATACCTGCGCCAATCCGGCCACTCACCTAGCAGCAGACCCTGCCTGTTTCCCGTGCGGATCAAGTCCGGAAAAGTCATTTCGTCAAACTGTTCAGGATTCGCTGATATAGATGCCAGATAACGCCTTAAATTTTTGTGCCCCTGTTCATAAGTGAACTCGAAGCGTTGGATCAGTCCGTCGCGGATTTGTGTGTCGCTCGTGTCAGATTGATATCTCACCAACCCTTCTTCAAGGCGCTGAATAACCCGCTCGAAGGGACTGATCCCGGGTTTCCTGTCTGACACTTGATTCATCATCTCAACGTTTCATTTCTGCATGGCTTCGGTCGAACGCATGATGAATATCCGACTGCCGAAAACCGCCCAGAAAGCCGATCATGATCCGCACCACCATTATTTGTTCTGCCCCTGTACCATTTATATAGGTGCTATTTGAAAGTCTATTATCAGTTATGCTTTTGCCAAGGTGTCGTGCGATTTCGAGCTGTTCTGGCTGAAGTCTCTGCCACCTCTATACAGTGTCTTATTGTAGTTTTATCAATAGGGTAGGAGAACATAGTCCCCAAACGTTGGGACACTAGTGAATTCACTTAACACTTTTTGTCGCATTCCTGCGTACCACCAGCCATCCCTGCGAACAGCTCCGACAGCCTTAAAAGATCATCCGTGCGAAACGCACAGCGCCCTTCGACAACCAAAATGAACGGATCCGGATCGCCCGCATCAGTCCACGAAAGCGGCATGGAACATCGCTTTCGCGCGTGACCCTGACAGCAATAGTACACTCGCTCCCAGCCCCAGACATTGCGGATCTCTATGACCTCGAGTGTGTCTCCGCAGCGTGGGTGATCGATTCAACTGCAAGGGGCGCAGTTGTGGACTTTGTTGAAGGGTAAATTCGGGTGTTCGAAGTCAGGCGGTTGGTGCTGGCCGAGGTGCCGGTTGAGCTTTGGTGTTCTATTTTCCGATTGGGGTCTCATAGAGCAGGATCGTACAAAAACGGATTGCCAGCTTCGAATATCGGCAAGCGAGAATCAATAAAGAATGCTGAAGCAAAACCCTGATTTTCTGAGATAGTGCGAACCTTGAATGTTGTTCGAAGACTATTCAAAAATAGCGCAGCTATCCAAATCGTAAGCATGTTTTTATACGGGTGACAGACAAGGAGTGTTTGTTACAACGCAAACTCGGATGGAACAAAGCAGGTCACTGATTTTTGTTGATTGAAACAATGCGGTAAAATAATTAAAAATAAAGTTATATGGTGATTTCTTTTTAGCCAGCCGTCGCATGTATTTTTCATTGCGTCGGGCTGAAAGACACGCCAACCATATGACCATAATCGAATGCGCAGCGAAGAGGGTGAATCGTGAATCAAACTCAAATCAAACCAGGACGGATAGCAACATTGAACGCGCAGTCAAACCCACAAGTTGAAACAACGCAAACGGAAGATGGCGCTTCGCCGAGCGAAACCTATCCGTATTCAGTCAGACTCAGAAAAAGAGAGTACGAAGAGCGTAAGGCAGAACTGCAAGTCGAGTTGGTGAAAGCCCAAAATTGGGTCAAGGACTCGGGCCACAAAGTTGTCATTCTGTTTGAAGGACGGGATGCAGCGGGTAAGGGCGGAACAATCAAGCGATTTACAGAGCATATGAATCCCCGAATTGCCAGGGTGGTTGCATTGCCAAAACCCGGTGAAAAAGAACGCGGCCAGTGGTTTTTTCAGCGCTATATTGAGCAGCTCCCCACCAGGGGAGAATTGGTTATGTTTGACCGTTCCTGGTACAACCGCGCCGGGGTGGAGAAAGTCATGAACTTTTGTTCTCGACTCGAGTATCTCGAATTCATGCGCCAAACGCCAGCATTGGAGCGCATGTTAGTCGATAGCGGCATACTGCTTTTCAAATACTGGTTTTCGGTAAGTCGCAATGAACAGCGCAGACGCTTTGACGCGCGGGCAAACAGCCCGCTCAAACGCTGGAAGCTAAGCCCCATTGATCGAGAGTCATTAAACCTGTGGCCCGAATATACCGAGGCGAAAGAGACGATGTTTTTCTACACAGACACCCGCGATGCGCCGTGGACTGTTGTACGCTCTGACGATAAAAAACGCGCCAGAATCAATTGCATGAGGCATTTTTTGTACAGTGTAGATTATCCGGACAAAAATCCCGAAATAGTTGTTCCGCCGGACCCGCAGATCGTTGGTTTAGCCCGCGACATTTTTATTACGCAGCACAGCGAACAGCATGGCAATGGCACCGGCGCTGCGATGCACGAATAATCGAACGTTCAGATTGTAAACAAGCGGCCGAACTTTGGACGACGGTCGTTTACGCCAGCCAGCCTCAGACAGTGCCACGCCATCGCGTGATTGGATGATGTTACCGGTTTTCCTGTACTTTCCTCTATATCCAGAATAACCGGTGCAATTCTTAAGTTGGTGCACGATACAAAAACCAGGTCAACCTGATCATTTGTACCAAGTTCAATCGCTGCTTCCCTGATTGAATCTGTGGTTATTCTTGCCGCCCGATTGTCGTCCTCTTCATTGAATGATCCGAATGCAACGACATTAAAGCCTCGATCCTCAATATAGCTCGCGACCTGATC
>JAJDZL010000164.1 GCA_022824665.1 Gammaproteobacteria bacterium
GTAACGAAAAATCCACCATTGCCTGTACCGAATTATGATCAGATTCGACAATATGGATTTGATATGAGTATGGGTCTGGGCGACTTTTTGTTCAAAGGAGAGGCGATGCACAGAGCAGGCGGATCTAATCTTATTGGAAAAAAGGATGATTATTCCGCATATATCCTGGGTGGTGAGTATTCATTTTATTCGGTCTTTGAATCAAGTTACGATGTCCTCTTACTGGGTGAGTGGCTTTATGACGAAAGAGGTGTGTTTTCTACAAGCCCGTTTCAGAATGACATATTCCTGGCCGCGCGCCTTGCATTCAATGATGTGGAAGGAACCGAATTGACTACCAGCGTCATCAAAGATCGTGATTATGAAACCAAGACTTTTTCGATTGAATTCAGACGCAGAATAAACGATGAGTGGTCATTGACTATCGAGGCGATTGATTTTGCAGAAACTGATCCAAAAGACATGGTGCAATACCCAACCAGACAAGACAGTTTCGTTGACCTCAGCCTGGCTTACAGTTTTTAGTCCGGTTCGTTTCAGTTTTTGTGAGTGAATCGCGTAGCAAGACTCAACAGTACCATTTGGAGGCGGGTTGATCCTCACTTTATTTCTCCAATTCTTTACCTGCGCGGCGTTCATCAATTGTTTAAAATTTCAACGATTCACTAAAGACTAATTTAGATGCGAGGAATATACGAAATGAAACTATGCAAGTCTATTTTGCTTATCGCAACAATGTTTGCTGTTGGCGTTGCAAACGCAGATGTATCGATTAAATTTGCCAATGACTGGAAGTGGGAAGGGCCTGCGGCTCCGTTGCTGCTTGCCTGGGACACTGGTCTGTATAAAGCTGAAGGCCTGGACGTTCAGATGGATACCGGTAAGGGCTCCCTGGATGCGATTCCTCGAGTGGCCTCGGGAACGTATCAGATGGGCAACGCGGATATCAATTCACTAATCAAATTCAGAGACAAAAATCCAGACCTGCCCGTAAAAGCGGTATTTATGATTTACAACGCCCCACCCTTTGCGATTGTGGGACGCAAATCTCTCGGCGTCAATGCACCCAAGGATCTGGAAGGAAAAATACTCGGCGCGCCAGCGCCTGACGGTGCCTATGCGCAATGGAACGCATTCGTTAAAGCGAACGGAATTGATGCCAGCGCAGTGACTATCGAAAATGTCGGTTTTCCGGTTCGTGAACCAATGCTTGCACAAGGCAAGGTGGATGCAATTACAGGCTACGCATTTTCATCATTCATAAATCTGAAAGCAAATGGTGTGCCAGAAGACGATATCTCGGTTCTCCTGATGCGCGATCATGGACTTGACTTATATGGAAACGTCATTTTGGTCAATCCTAAGTTCGCCGAAGAGAATCCAGAAGCGGTCAAGGCATTTCTTAGAGCTACCATTAAGGGGTTTCAGGCAACGATCGCTGATCCTGCCAGTGCAGTCAAGCACGTCGTCAATCACAATGATGTGGCCCGCGAAGAAGTTGAACTTGAGCGGTTGAATATGGCACTCAATCAGAACATCGTGACTGATGAAGTGCGCGCCAACGGAATTGGCGGTGTCGATATTGCCAGGCTGCAACGGTCGATGGATCAGATCGCAGACACCTATGAATACACCAATCGACCAGCTGTGTATGATATCTTTGACTCGAGTTTTCTCCCGGAAGCAGCCGAGCGAATGGTGCATTAGATTCTGTGAGCGCCTTTGTTGACATCAAGGACGTCACACTTCGATACAAAGGGCGTAGTGGCAGTCAGGATACGCTGGCCGTTGAACATCTGAATCTGGAAGTTAACCAGGGCGACTTTGTTGCCGTGGTTGGGCCATCCGGGTGCGGCAAGTCAACGCTGATGAAGCTCGCAACCGGATTGCACTTCCCGAGTGTCGGTAGTGTACGCCTCGACGGTGCAGAAGTTGATGGGCCGGTTTCAATCGCTGGTATGGCGTTTCAGAATCCGGTCATGCTGCCATGGCGCACGACGCGCGACAACGTTCTTTTGCCCATGGAGGTGGTCGAGCCTCACCGTAGAAAAATCCGTACTAGCCGTGCAACTTATCAGCAGATGGCCGATGAGTTGCTGGCTTCGGTGGGGCTGGGAGATGCCGGGGACCAGTATCCCTGGCAATTGTCTGGTGGAATGCAGCAAAGGGCTTCACTTTGTCGGGCACTAATCCACGATCCGCGACTGCTGCTTCTTGACGAGCCATTTGCTGCTTTGGATGCGTTCACTCGAGAAGAGTTATGGTGTGTGATTCGTGATCTGTATTACGAAAAGGAGTTTACCACAATACTGGTCACCCACGACCTAAGAGAAGCTGTGTTTCTGGCCGATACGGTTTACGTTATGAGCGCCAGACCCGGACAGATTATTGTGAGCCGGGAAATCCCGTTTCCCAAACCAAGGCCGATTGAAATTACCTACGAAGTTGAGTTTGGTGAGCTGACGCACGAGCTTCGAAGTCACATTGCGCAAGCGCGCGGATAAACGATGGACAACGACAAAGCATCCTCGATAGACTGGGTTAGACTATCGCCCTGGATTTGTACTTTCGGGTTGTTTGCAATCTGGGAGTTGAGTGTCTGGCTGTTCGGCATACCGTATTACATTTTGCCTGCACCGTCCCAGATCGGATTCGCGATGTATGAGTTTGCCGACGGGCTTTGGACCAATTCAGTCCAGACCTTATGGACAACTTTGCTAGGGTTCGCCATGGCAATCGTTTTCGGTCTGCTGCTCGGACTGTTTATCGGTTGGGACAAGCGAATTTATGCGGGACTGTACCCGCTCATGATTGGCTTTAATTCAATCCCTAAAATAGCCGTGGTACCGATTCTGGTACTGTGGTTCGGCGCTGGCTGGCTGCCTGCAGTACTGACAGCTTTTCTAATTTCCTTTTTTCCGATTGTGGTTAATGTTGCTACGGGGCTTGCGACAATAGAGCCGGAAATGGAGGATGTGCTCCGAGCTCTGGGCGCGAAAAAACTTGATGTAATGGTGAAAGTCGGTATTCCAAGATCCCTGCCCTACTTCTTCGGCGCGTTGAAAGTGGCAATTACACTGGCATTCATTGGTTCAGTTCTATCTGAAACGATTGCGGCAAATTCAGGCATCGGACATATGATGCTGACTGCACAGGCGAACTTTGAAGTCCCACTGGTATTTGCTTGTCTGATAGCGCTGGCTGTTGAAGGAATCGGTATGTATGCCATCATGGCGGGGCTGGAACAGCGTATGACCGGGTGGGCTCATCGGTCGGGTTTCAACCGTTAGAGTTTCAAATCTGCCGGCAGACAATTGCGTTTTTTTTGACGCGAAAAAACTTAAGCCCTACCAACTAATCTATGTTGAGAACCAGCCTGCTACCTGGCTTGTTTCGTACGTCCTGATTCCTTTATAGACGCTGACTGATCCGAATCTATGAGGATGCGTCTGGAATAAGTTGTCAGGGTGCGGATATCGTTCCTTCGAGAAGTGCGGCATCTCGAAAGTTCAGTTCATTCGTTCTGGCAGTCCGGATGAAAAATGATTCGATTTCATATCAAATTGAGCTGTTTGACAAGCCGAATAAAAACAGTTGATTGGCGGAGAGGGAGGGATTCGAACCCCCGGGAGGTTGCCCCCCAACGGTTTTCAAGACCGCCGCTTTCGTCCACTCAGCCACCTCTCCCTGTTTTTGGATAACATGCAGCATAGTGCTCGCAATTCTACAATTATCCTGACTTTTTGCCACGATCAGATAGAGACGAGAACTTAACGTTTGTTCTTGCAAACGGCGAGCTTCTATCGAGTGCATTCCTCGACAGGCGACCCATTGCGAGTCGTCATTCAAAGTTCCAGTCGATCGTGCAGCAACGGAATTATTATGAACCATCTTTACGGTCGTAACGTGCCAGAATTGTCAGGCCGACATCGATTACAAATATCGACAAAAAATTTGCACTTGAGTTGAGATCATGACGACCATCAAGCGACAAGACGCGCAAATGAGATTTTTATCCTATAGGAATGAGCAGGAGCTTTTAACCTACTTGCCGCCCATGAGACTTCGACCCTTATCCTGTCGATCAGGCAGTCTGGAAATCAACAGGATGATTGCCAAACTTGAAGATTAGCCGTCAGGAGAAAGGAAGGGCTGAAACCTCACCCAAACGGGGCACGCCATCTTTGCTCTTTACAATAACAGGTTGCCCAACCTCCCAAAACCCTCTGTCAATCAGAGACAAGCCGACATTTCGTTGCAGACGTGGTGACCAGATGGCACTGGTAACTTGACCAATCTGTAGGTCGCCCGATTTGACCGGCCAGGCTTCAGTACAGGCCGGACATGGTCCGCCATCAAAAAGAATGCCGCGAATCTGGCGCTCTAAGCCGTTTACAGACAAGTTTTGCAAGGCATCGCGACCGAGATATTCAAACGCGTCATTCAGGTTGCAGAACTTCCCCAGCCCAACTTCAAATGGGTTGGTTTCGCGGGACATTTCGTTTCCGTATGACAAAAGTCCACCCTCAATCCGATCGATCAAGTTTGGATAGCCTGGCGCAATATTGTATGGCTGGCCAGCCTCCCAGATGGTGTCCCAGAGGGTAGCGCCCAAATGACCACCGTTCAGGTATATTTCAAACCCATCCTGTCTGGAATATCCGGATCGCGCGATCAACTGTTGCGTGCCGGCGATCTCAATCCAGCCGAACTTAAAGTACTTTATTTTACGAATATGGTTACCGAACACCTTGGAAAGCAAATCCTCGGCTTTTGGACCCTGCACAGCCAGCGGTGATACGTCCGGTTCGCTGACTGCCACATCAAAGCCGCGCCCAAGCGCGAGGCCTTTGGCAAAAAGAAGCAAATCAGAGTCCGCGACAGACAGCCAGAACCGATCCTCTCCCAGTTTCAGCAAAATCGGGTCATTGAGAAGACCGCCTGATTCATCTGTAACTGGCGTATAAAGACAATCTCCGGCTTTGATCGATGAAAGGTCACGCGGAATCATCCACTGAACGAGTCTTGCGGCATCGGGACCGGTAATTTGTACCTGACGCTGGCAGGCAACATCCCAGATCTGCACATGCTCGCGAAGATGCCAGTAATCATCTTCGACTGAACGGCCATATCCGGTTGGCAAAAGCATATGGTTGACCACTGAAAAACTGCTGACACCGGCAGACTCGGCGCAGGCTGTGTAAGGAGTACGGCGCAGCCGGCGTGAAAACTTAAGCCCGTCAGCCATGCTCGGTGGAGCTCCACAGGGAGTAACCATGAGGCGACAGAATTAAGGGAATATGATAGTGGCCATCCAAATCGGGCATGGTGAATCGAACAGCAATCTCGTCAATGATGCGTTCACCATGTGTGCCAATTACCCTGTCCTGCCAATAGGCACCGGTCTCAAAAACCAATTCATAACGAGCGTTCGGATCAGACAGGGCAATCTCTTCTACCAGTCGGCCAGCGTCGTCCATCTTTGTGTCGAATACCTTCTCACCGGTGGCAAGGTTAATCAGCTTAACTGCAACCCCGCCCGCATGACTTCCGTCGACACCATTCAGTGCATGGGAAGAAACCCTCGCCATTATTCAATCGACGCTTTATCGCGTTTATCCGATGTCGCTGCAACGATGGGAGATATCACGCCGCGGCACTTGACGTTTAGACAGGCTGTTTTACCTGAGGCCATTGCGCGCCGAAGTGCTGGAAGAAGCTCTGCGCGTGTTTCCACCAACTCACCGTGCCCGCCGAGACCCTCAAACATGGTATGAAACGGTATATCACGAAAATCTGTGGCAAAGTGCCTGCCATTGGAAAAAAGGCGCTCCTGTTGTTGGCTGATGCAGTCGAGTCCGCCGTTATTGTCTATCACCACAGTAATCGGCAATCCTTCCTGAAAGGCAGCTTCAATTGACAGTCCTCCCGACAGGAAGGCACCATCGCCAGAGACCACTACAACATTGCTGTCAGGGTGTAGTGCTTTGGCAGCAATGCCGAAGCTGACCCCAACCCCCAGTAGCGAATAGTTCCCCGGGTGCATGATTCCACCGAGTTTCTGACCATTCCAACCGGCCATATTGACCGCGATTTCGTTCCAGAAATGCGTATTTCCACCGTCAAAAATCAACCAGTCCTTATTCCCCATTTCAGTCTGCACATCAAGACTGAGTTGCAGAGGGTGCATATTTCCACCCGCCGCCTCATCTCGAGTGGTCTCAGCAGCAATATGCGTTTCCCACTCGGCAACCCATGCGGCACGGCGTTCTTTTTGCAGATTAAACCACGGCTCCCAGGTCCGGCCGATACCTGAAAGTGCATCAAGAAATGCGCCCGGGTCTGATAGCAGTACCTCATCTGCAGCATAATTATTTTCGAGTTCGGTTGCGGACCCGTTCACGCAGATCAGCGTAGTTTCCTTTGGAAAAAAAGGCGGATTACCAAAATTCATCTGGTTGTCTAGCCTACCGCCAATCATGATTGCGACATCAGCTTCGTGAATCGCGGATTTCGACGGGTGGTACTGGTGGAAATCCGCAAGGCCCATATAAACCTCACTTGCTTCGCTGAGAAGCTTGGTGTGGTAAGGCACGTTGAAAACGGGCATACGCAAGGTACGAGCCATTATCTCAAGCTTCTTCTCGGAGCCCGACCACCAGATTCCGTGACCACCGATTACAATCGGCCGCTCGGCATTGGAAATGACGTCGAGCAGGCGGTCGAGTTCGGCTGGGTCGGGCCAGGCGCGCTGGGCGACCCGTGCATGACGTTTCCAGGGACGTTCTTCGCGACCCGCATCGACGTCAAATGATGAAAACATAATGTCGACCGGTAAACTGACATGTACGGGTCCCGGATAACCTGTGGTTGCCGCCTGCCATGCCCGGTCGATGAATTCACCGATTCTTTCGCCATCGGTAATTTGTACCGAGTACTTGACGAGCGGTGCAGCGATCGCTACATCGTCAATTTCCTTAAAACCGCCGGCACCTTGCCGTTTGAGTGTAGAGGAGCCGGTAACAAATATCACCGGTGAGCGCTCGCCACCTGCTTCGAGCATTGCGGGTACCGCGTTGGCAAAACCCTCGGGTCCGACCAGGCAAACCGCGGGCTTGCGGCTTATTCGGGTATACCCGTCCGCCAGGTGTCCGGCAACTTGTTCGTGCGGGCAATTGATTACCGGTATCTGGCATTCCATAAATCCTTCCAATGCCGGATTGCAAAACCCGCCAGCCAGGGTGAATACTTGATCCACTCCTTTTTCCTTGAGTGCACGGGCCAATAAGGCGCCGCCGCGAATTCGCTTCTCTTGAGTCATATGTGACTTGGCGTCCTTCAGTTTCTGGCTGCAACTTTGAGCGAGTGTGACAGGTTTGACGTCCCTTCGCTCGCTGCGGTGCCGGGCTCATAGAGGACACCTGACCAAAGTCCCGCCACTGAGGT
>JAJDZL010000088.1 GCA_022824665.1 Gammaproteobacteria bacterium
CGCTCTGAGCTGAAACTGCCCATCATGCATGCCGCTAGAATTGCAGATGTTGCCACAGCCAGACACGCGGTAGGCAGCGGCTGTGTGGACCTCATTGGCATGACCCGCGCACACATGGCCGATCCGCACATTGTCAAAAAAATTGAAGATGGCAAAGAAGATCAGATTCGCCCCTGTGTCGGCGCAGGCTATTGCATTGACAGAATCTATACCGGGGATGAGGCACTTTGCATTCATAACCCGTCTACAGGGCGTGAGGGGACCGCACCGCATGTGGTTACACCGGCGCGCAAAGCCAGGAAAGTTGTCGTAGTCGGCGCAGGCCCGGCCGGGCTCGAAGCTGGGCGGGTATCGGCGGAACGCGGGCACGATGTCGTGCTCTTTGAAGCCGGCGATCAGCCCGGCGGACAAATCAGCATTGCCGGACGCGTCGAACGAAGACGGGAAATTCTTGGCATCGTTGACTGGCGATATGCGCAATTGCAGCGACTAAGTGTCGATATGCGGTTCAACACATATGCCGAAGCGGCCGATATAGAAAATGAACAGCCCGATGTCGTCATTATCGCCACCGGCGGGCTGCCGAATGTGTCATTCCTTCGCACCGGCGCCGAATATGCAACGACCACCTGGGATGTGCTGTCAGGCAGTGCATCAATTAAATCAGATGTTCTCGTTTACGACGACAACGGGCAGCACCAGGGTATTTCCTGTGCAGAATTCATTTTGCATAAAGGCAGTTCAGTTACCGTGGTTACACCCGACCGAAGCGTAGCTCAGGAAGTCGGCGGCACCAACTATCCCGTATATCTGAAACTCTTTTACCAGCACGGTGTCAAAATGCTGCCGAACAGGCGGCTGCTTGGCATTGAGCGCATGAACGGGATGCTAGGCGGGCTTTTCTTCAACGAATATGATCGAAGTACAACAACGATCGAGGCATCCCAGATTGTTGTCGAGCACGGTACGCTGCCGAATGATGAACTCTACTTTGAGCTGAAGGACAGGTCAATCAATCACGGAACGATAGATATCGAATCCCTGGTGGCTGAAAAACCTCAGACAAGTGCGCCGAATCCAGACGGCAGCTATCAACTTTTCAGAGTTGGCGATGCGGTAGCAAGCCGCAATATCCATGCTGCCATCTATGATTCTCTTAGATTGTGTCAGCACCTGTAATGGTGTCGAGTCATTCATTCGATGCAATCGTAATCGGCGGGGGCATCGCCGGGGTTTCGGTCGCGGCATTTCTGGCTGAAGACGGGGTGAACGTCGGCCTGCTGGAACGGGAAGACTCGCTCGCGTACCACACCTCGGGAAGAAGTGCAGCACTTTTGACTCCATACTACGGTCCGGATGCAATGCGCGCATTTGCACGCATCGGAACACCATTTCTTGAATCGCCTGCATTTGCATGCAACGCACCGATACTTTCTGACCGAAACACGCTGACGCTGGTTGAAGAAGACCTGGCCATTGCTATTGACCGTCCCCCAAAAAGCGTTTGGCTGAGCGAGCGCGAGTGCCTCGAGCGCGTACCGTTTTTGCGGCGAGGCCGCTACATTGGCGGTATTGTTGATACCGAAGTTGCATCCATCGATGTGCACGAACTGCATTCGGTTTTTGTCAAGGCTTTGACCAGCCGCGGCGGTAAGGTATTTAGAAATGCACCCGTAACGCAGATGACTCAGGCACCTTCCGGCAGTTGGCAAGTCAGTGCCGGCACTGAAACCTTTCAATCCAGGACCGTGATCAACGCAGCCGGGGCCTGGGGTGATGAGGTCGCAAAGATCGCCGGGATCAGTCCGGTCGGACTTGTACCCAAGCGAAGAACTGTCGTCGTCATCGATGCCAGCCAGTTCTCCGATACCAAATTCGACGATCTTCCGTTTGTGATTGTCGAACCCGACTATCTTTATTTCCAGCCGTTTGGTATTGGTCAGCTGATGATGTCGCCGATTGATCAGACCCCAAGCCTGCCCTGCGATGCGCAGCCCGATGAGCTTGACATGGCAATCACTGTTGCCCGTTTTGAGGAAGTATCCACCTTGAAAGTGGCGCGTATTGATCACAGCTGGGCCGGCCTTCGGACGTTCTCACCTGATGGCAATCCGGTCATCGGCTGGGAGCCGCAAAAGGCGGGCTTTTTCTGGATCGTCGGTCAGGGCGGCTACGGCATGTTCAGCTCACCCGCAATTGGCCGCTATGCGGCGTCGCTTGTGGCCGGCTCGGACTTGCCGCCCGCATACGAGTCATCCGGATTTCAATTCAACACCTTGTCACCTGAACGATTTCGATTGTGCTGATCAGCTGCATTGTCGGCAACTGAATCAGCGCTCTATTTTGAATTCGAGTCCTCCCCGGACGTTACTCGGCATGTGCATTGTCGCGGCCACGCAGACCATGCGACAATGAAAGCATGCTGCAAAGAAGCCGCAAGCTGTCAATCTTCGCCTTCCGTCATGGAAACACAGCATGCTTTCGGTGCAAACGAATAACGCCTGAGTTGGTGTCATTCGACCAGCACGCAGGTTGCCAGTTTGTCAGCGAGAAACTGGCAAACCTTCGATGAGTCGAGTCGTGCAAACCGAAACTGAGGTTAGAAAAAAGTACCAAACTGCAGGTGTATTTTTCCTGCATTTTTCCACCCCGGCAACATTCGCTCATGACACGAGCCTGCTTGTTTGCCGAAGTATGCTAATTTCTTACTTTTCTTATTATTTTTAAATATCTTTACATATATATGAAAATAAATATTCTTCATTCATATATTTCGTTATAATTATGACCAATCGCCTGCCAATGAATGGGATGGCGAGATAAAAGGGACTTAACAATACCGAATGATTCTACCGGCCATTGCCGACGCGTCAGCGGTGCGATGGTAAGTAAATCAACGTGACCAGGGAGGGACATGTATGTTCGCACTACTGCAAAATTTTTGGGCAGCGTCCGCTGCCGCATTGACAGAAATTCACAAAAGCACCAGAGAAGGTCTATACCCGTGCCTGTCGGGCAGGCTAGAATCAGCAGCTTTCCGATTCATGGCTGCCAACACCCGGTCCGCGCGGGGCAGTTGGAACCGTCCGGATTCCGCGACACATCCTGACAGTACTGCCAGGGAATGCGCGGCTCGAATGTCCAGCGATCATTGCTTAAAGCCAATCATTCCTGCAATTTTTCTGGCTGTATCGTTGACACCATGTGCAGCACAAGCTGAAACCGACTCAACACCATACGTCGAGTTTGCCGGCACCTACTTTGTGACCGCAGAAGGAGAAAAAGCGCGTATCGCTTTGGAACTCAGCGAAAATCCCTCGCATGATGTGGCAGTCACGGTGTCTGCTACGGGTAAAACTGCCACCAAGGGTCAAGACTTCGCGACAGGTCCGTGGACGGTCACGATTCGAGCACCATCCAGGCATGCGAGTTTCGCTATTCCCATTACCGTTGATGAAATGACTGAGTCATATGAAAGTTTTCAGCTGGAAATAGACTCGGCTACATCCAGTGGCAGCAATATTGCAATTGGAACCAATGGTGTCGCAACCGTAACAATTGACAAAGACCCAACTGCTGTGCTGGCTCGATTCTCGCAATCGTCCTACCGCGTAATCGAAGGCGATGCTTTGGAGGTTACGGTGTTGCTGGACCGCGAACACAGTCAGGCCATGACAATTAAACTAGACGATACCGCCGGTACAGCCAGCGGGTCGGATTACACGCCCGGACCGTATAGCGTCACAATACCAGCTGGTAAATTGAGTGCTTCAACAACTATTCAAACCACCCAGGACGATTTTTTTGATGGTAATTTGAACTCAACCGCACTGGATGAAACATTCGCGTTGGCAATCGACAAGGACAGTCTCCCAGCTGGTGTTTTTATCAACCCGAACTACGGCAGGCAATCAGCACAGGTAACCATCGAGGACGATGAGTTCACTGTTACCCCCGCAAGAAGAAAATGGATTGTCAACGAGAATCAAGGCGCTGCTAAGCTGACCTACTTCTTCTCACCAGCACCCAAGCGTGCTGCCAGATTAAAGTTATTTTACGCTGATCAGTCGGCGAAAGCGGATAGCTCATCTGCGGGATCATCAACGAACACCTGGGACTATCGTAAGGTGTATTCATTCCCGAACTTGCTGGACATCGCACCGGGGACAGAAAAAATAACAATTTCTATTCCGATCAACGATGACGATTTCGCGGAGCAAGATGAGAAGTTCGTGGTCACTGCGAATCCGGGCTCTTTTCCCCGTGGACATTTTGGCGTCCGTTCGCAAGTCGTTATCAGGGATGATGACCCCCGAGTTGCCTTCATTTCTGACAAAGTCTCAGTGTTTGAAGGTGACGTTGCGAAGGTGATCGTACAACTGACTGACAACATTACAAACAAACTTCGAGCAGCACCGTTCGATATATCTTTCAAAGTGAAAGTACGCGCGGGTTCAGCTACTGCCGGGACCGACTTTCAAGCCAATAACGAACTGGACGTTACCATCCGGCAAGGCGGAAAATTTACCGAGATCCATATTCCAACACTGAAAGACACCGTTGAAGAGGAAATCGAAAATTTCACGCTGGAAATCGATGCCGCGAGCTTCCAAGAGGGGCGCAGCGCGCCAAAAGATATTCGGCAAACTGCTACGGTGAAAATTCACCCGCCCAGTACCGATCCGGTTCCATCGGCCAGCATTGTCGCGGACAGCGCACAGGTAACGGCAGGTAACAACTCAACATTTACCGTTCAGCTTACACCCCTACCACAGACGGATGTGAGTGTCGGGGTATTTGTAGCACAGCACACCGGGCAGTATGTGAAACCGGCCCACCTGAAATTCAGCTCCGTTTCTATCGATAAAGACACTGGCGAGGGTACATTCACAGTTCCAACCAGAGCAACTCATTCAAACAGCCCAGGAAAATTTTCGGTCACTATAGTGCGGCCGAACTTTGCCCCTGGCTCAACCGGAATATACACAGTCGGCCAGCCGCATATCGCAAAAATCGAAGTGCTTAACGAAAACCAGCTACGAATTCAGTCCGAGGATGTCTTGCTTAACCTTGATGGTCCAGTCAACGCAGTGCAGGAAGGTGAGCCATTGGAATTCATTGTGAGGTCCGCACCAGTACGCGATGCAAATGATTTATCTCAATTCAAAGCCCCAACTCGCCAGCTGGTACTGAATTTTTCGGTTCAGGATGACACCGATGGCGCAGACTACGTCGAAGACCGGGATTTCACTGCAACTTTTGAAGCGGATAGTTTGTTGACGCATATTGCCATTCAAACAATCGATGATGATCATCGCGAAGCAGATGGTTCTGTCACTATTACCCTCAAATCTGGAGACGGGTATCAGGTTGGAGTTGGCACATCCACTGCGGAGGTTTTGGACAATGATGGTGAAACAACACTAAACTTAACGAGTGCCAGGGTGAATTTAACCGCCGCTGAGAGCGCAACGGAAGGCGACAACGTACAATTTACGCTGACAGTCGACCCGGTCCAGACAACCAGTCTTCCGGTCGCGCTGAACATCAGTCAGTCTGGAGATTTTCTTGCAAGATCCAGTCTCGGTAAACGCACGGTAACCATCCCGAGTGGTGAATCTCAAGTCCAATTTCTTGTTCCCACTATAGATGACAATACTGACGAGGCAGATGGAAGAATCACAGCAACCCTGAACGCTAGCAGCGAGTACGAAGCAGGTGAAAAGGCATCGGTCGCGCTCATTGATGACGACGCTACTCAAGTTACCATTTCGGACGTTGCCAGCACGCTCGAAAACACTGGCGGATCGAATGACTTTTATGTCACCCTTGGTCGAGCACTCGTTCCGGGTGAAAATATTGCAGTTCCACTCGTCTTCAGCGGCACAGCAATCAGAGGCAATGATTACAAGGTGCAGGGTATCGGTGCTAATGCAAAAGGGGTACAGTATTCCAATCTTGCAAGTAATGACCCGACGAAGCCTCCAACGATTATTTTTTCGGGTCCCACTGAGGGGCTGGCATCGCTGGGTTTCCTGACCAATTCTAGTGCCATTCGAAGCGACACTGGCAAGCGTATCATCATCAAATTGGGAACACCTTCAGCGACTGGCTTAAGCGGCGGGGCAAATACCTCCGGGACAGTAAGTTTCGCCGTCTTGAAACGCTTGCCTGAGATCTCGATTGAATCAATTACCACGTCAATTTCGGAAGGCCTAAGCGCACGTTTCAAGGTCATTTCTAACCAGACAGTCGATGCCAATCTCACAATACATCTCAATGTTTCGGAAGCGAGTGGCGGCGAAATGCTAGATCCCGGAGACAAAGGCCGGACTACAGCAACGATTCCAAAAGGGGAAGCACAAACAATTTTCACTGTCGCAACGGTGGACGATCTGGTGGCTGAATCTGCCAGCAAAGTGAACGTCACTATTCAAGAGGACACCGCGGGGAACTACACCATTGCGGCCAGTCCAAAAAATGCATCCTCCGTAATCGTGAGCGACAATGACGCAATTGGTGCTGCGACGCTTTCCATTGATGATCAGACGGTTGAAGAGGGTGACTTTTTTCAATTTCCGGTCGAATTATCGGCTCCCGTATCACACCGGGTCACGGTTTCGTGGTACACCGAGGCTGACACAGCAAAATTTGGGCATGACTTTGAATTGGCCAGCGGAGTGTTGACCTTCCGACCAGGTCAAAGAGTTCAGCATATTTATGTATTTACCATTGATGACCTGGTGGATGAGGACCCCGAAACGCTGACCGTAATACTTCATAACGCTCAGGGTGCAACGATTGCTAAAGAAACCGCGGTCGGCACGATCGTCAACTCAGATCCAATGCCGGCCAAGTGGTTGAGCCGGTTCGGTCGAACGGTGGCAGAACAGGCACTCGACAGTATCGAACGCCGGCTGGAAACAACTCGAGTCCCGGGCGTTCGCGGCACCGCAGCGGGTCAGACAATTTCCTTCGGTGAGCCATCAATCAATGCATACTTTCCGCATGGCGACGCAAGCGGAACGCTGACGCGAGCGGCTCCTGCTCACAGCTTGATCGACACTGTGGTCGGTCAGACAGTTGATGGACGAAGACGAGAAGCGAGAACCTTGTCTGCGCGAGACGCGCTGCTAAACAGCAATTTTTCGCTTACGGAGAAAAAGGATTACGTCGGCGGCAACTTCGCGCTCTGGGGGCAGGCGGCACGATCGACATTCAAAGGTCAGGAGAGGAACCTTTTGCTTGACGGGGAAGTCACGACAGCTTACCTGGGTGCAGACTATGCCAACGAGCAATGGTTATTTGGTTTCGCGCTCATGCAAAGCAAGGGGGATGGAAACTATCGCAATTCTGAACCAACACAAACGGAATCAAGTCAATCGAACTTGTCTGCAGGTGAGACCGAAGTGTCTATGACGTCAGTCCTGCCCTATGCGGCTTTGCAGCTCTCAGAGCGAGTAAAAATCTGGGGCGCGGCAGGATTTGGTTCGGGCGATCTGACTTTGAATTCACAAGACGAACCAAGCCGGAAAACCAACATAGACTGGTCGATGGCATCCGTTGGAATTCGGACTGATTTACTGGTCCCACCCAGTGAGAGTTCCGGTGCACTGCTCACCTTGAAATCAGATGCGCTTTGGACATCAAGCTCTTCTGAGAAAATTCCCAACATGGCAGCATCAGATTCTGACACAACCCGTCTGCGCCTGGGCCTTGAGGGCGGTTATCGCATACAACACAATGATGCGAATGCCCTGGCACTGAAGCTGAACGTCGGTATCCGCCACGATGGTGGTGATGCTGAAACCGGTCGGGGGCTCGAGCTCACCGGTGGTTTGGGGTGGACCAACTCTGAAGTCGGTCTTGCACTGGACATTGAAGGCACGAAGCTCATCAGCCACAATGCCGAACGCCTGGAGCAGCAAGGATTCGCCGCGGCATTTACTTTCGACCCGCAACCCCGAACGCAACTCGGACCTTCAGTCAGGCTGCGCAACGTGTGGGGTAATCAGCCGGCCAACTTACTCGACACACCGCCTTCGCTTAACTTGCACGAAAGTTCAGCACCATCCGGTCGCTGGTCTGCTGAAGCGGCCTATGGTTTTCCGGCTTTCGGTGGCCACTTTACCGGTACTCCATATCTGGGACTGGACCTGGCGACGGGAATGCGAGACTACTCGCTAGGCTGGCGACTCAGTCCGGCAGCTCACAACCCTGATAATCTTTTTCTGCACCTAAAAACCGTACGCCGTGAGCGTGACAGCAGGCAACCGGAAATTGGTATGCGGATTGATTTTAACGCACGCTGGTAGCGTTTATCTTTTCAGGTTGAGCGACGATGGCAGGGATTGTTTGACAAAGAGTCAATCTAAACCGCTGCGATGGATTGTATTCTGCGATTCTTCAATCCCGACCATTTTGTCGCTCAACCTTTTCGCTGTCATCTGCCGCCCCCGTCAAATTCTGCCAGGCGGCGGCTGCGCAGCGGGTCAATAAACGGGTCATGCAGCAATGCACGTTATGAATCCGCGTTTTTATTGACCATCCTGCGGATTTTTGACCAGAACTGTACCAGGCTTGCCATCCCGGATGAACAATTTCGGAATATTGGCTTCAAGAGATTGATACAGAAGACAGACTTTGCTCCAGATCTGCGATAAGATCATTCACATCCTCGATTCCCACCGATATTCGGATCAGATTGACAGGAACTTCGCTATGCGGGCCCTCGACGGTTCGCCGGTGTTCAATCAGGCTTTCGACACCACCTAGCGATGTTGCCCGCATAAACAGCCTCGCACGTGACACAAACTCGCGCGCGGCTGCCTCACCGCCTTTCATCTGCAGCGACATCATTCCCCCAAAACCGGCAGTCATCTGCCGCCTGGCGATGTCATGCGAAGGGTGACTTGGCAAGCCCGGATACATGACCTTTTCAACTGCTGGATGGGTCTCGAGAAATTGTGCTATTTTCATTGCACTTTCAGAGCAGCGCTCCCAGCGAATGGCGAGTGTCCGCATCCCGCGCAGCAGCAGCCAGGCCTCAAATGACCCCAACAATCCCCCGGTCAATCGTCGAACCGTATCGATGTCTTCCCAACGCGAGTTGATCTCACCGGTGACCAGGACGCCAGCGTTGAGATCGCTGTGCCCATTAAGATACTTGGTCGCAGAGTGAAACACAATGTCAGCACCGAGCTGCAGTGCCTTGGTTGAAATCGGCGACGCAACGGTGCAGTCAACCGCCAAAATTGCACCGGCTGAATGCGCAGCCAATGCTGCTTTTTCAATGTCAATGACATCCCACGACGGGTTGATGGGCGTTTCGATCCAGACCAGCGACGTTTTGCCTGCCTGGACAGATTGGGTGAGCGCACTCGGGTCAGTCGGGTCAAATAAAGTCAATCCGATTTTCCGTTTTTCGGAAATTCGCTTCAGCCAGTCGACCGTACCGTGATACATCACCTTCGGGGCAACGATGTGCTCGCCCATGTTTACAGTTTCAAATACCGCGGCAATGGCAGCCAGGCCGGAGGCGAAAAAAAGTGCTTTTTCTCCGCCTTCCAGTTCACAGACAATTGATTCGAGCTGCTCATAAGTCGGATTGGAATATCGTCCATAGACGTAGTTGCCAATTAACTCCAGGTCATCGCCCCGTGCAAAGGTGACCGAAGGATCAATCGGCGGTACGATGCCACCGCTCGATGGATTAATGTAATGATTCGCCTGGGCGAGCAAGGTCTTTTGGTCTTTCGTTGTCTTCATTTCAGTCTGTTCAGCAGTCAAATCGGATGTAAGGTCCATCTGTTAAAAATGTGATTTTACAATTTCAACCAGCTCTTTCGGCTGGTACGCTTCGTAGTCAGGCTCATATTTTCGGAGTTTTTCAATACTGTGCCAGCCCCAGCTCACTGCGATCGTTCGAACCCCTGCCGCCCTGCCTTGTTCAAGGTCGCTGACGGTGTCGCCAATCATGCATGTACGGGTCTCAGGCGACCCATATTTTTGCACAATGCGAATAATTTTTTCGGCCTTGGTTCCAGGCATGTCGCCGCCGGTAATATGGGCGAAATTTTCGAGCAGCGCATGCTTTTGCATGACCTTTGTTATGACCGCACGCGAGGTCGCTGAAACAATCCCGACCGTACCCAGCTTCCTGAGCTGCCGCACGACATTGTCTATTTCCGGAAACAGGGGCATATCGTCAAATCTTCGATAGAGTTCCCGATCAATTCCGTCTACAAAGGCCTGTGACAGGACTGGATCTATTCCCGCCACGGCAACTATTTCCCGAATTGACATGTGCTTGATACGGCGTAAATCGTCAGCTACAAATGAAACCGGCTGGTTCAGTTCTCTTCCTGCAACGTTAACTGCTTCGGAAAATATTTCGATGGAATCCACCAGGACACCGTCATAGTCAAACAAAATTAACGCGCTCATTTCATTCGGTACCCAAAAGCCAAATAAATCTCTGCTGACCCAAATCGCGCTTGCCCATCAATATCAGCCAAACGATTGAGCAATGCGAACGGGCACAAATTAAGCACGCACTCATGGGCAGCATGCCCAAAAAATGCTTTTCACCTTTGGTCGGCTTCGGCGATGAGTGCCGATACCGGATTGACAATGCGTTCCAGAATCTTCACTCTTGTCGCGTCGTCGAAACGGAAACAGCAGTGAGATTGCTCATCCGACTTTGAACATAGTTGAAATAGCTGCGATCCACATAAATCGAGTAGCGCGCGACTGCCTCGTGAATAATGATTCCTGCAATCGAAAAAACCTGCGTTCCAGTACCGGCGCCGACCGGAAATCTGTCCAGATCAAGCGGTGCCACGTGAGCCAGCAGTTCCCTTGCCTGGCGGCCCTCAAGCTGTAAGCCCTGATACAAATCAGACACGTTGACCAGGCTGACTTCAGTTCTCAGTGCCAGGCATTCCACCAGGCTTTTTTCAACTTGCTGCTCCATGTCCAAAGAAGCCCTGATCAATAGCCGGCGCGGCCCGAGCTTTAGCAACTCAAAGTGATCAGCTGACTGCAACCGGTTATATTTCACCGGATCCTTGATCCCGACGTCATAAATACATTGATCGATATCGGGTTTTGCAACTCGAAGGTCAAACAATGCCTGCTGCATAAGGCACATGATTTCAACGGCAAAGGACATCACTACATGCGAAGTTTTTTGCCTTCAGGGTCGTAGAACACCGGCTTTACCACCTCTGCTGCTATTGAGCGAGTGTGGTCCCAGGCCAGCACCGTCTCGCCCATTCTTGCGCGTCCATCGGTGAGAATTCCGAGCGCAACCGTTCGCGCGCAACTGCCGCTCCATACACATGCAGAAACAAACCCATCTGAATCAACAGCTCCCCTGGCGGAAGCAATCGGCGCACCTTCAGGAATGATTACCTTGCTGTCTAGTGGCAGCAGGCCAACCAGCTCCTGCCTCAGCGGGTGATGGCGTCTGCGAATTTCCATCGCCCGCTTGCCGACAAAATCGGCTTTTTTGCGACTCACCATCCAGCCTAGACCGAGATCAATCGGATCAACGGTGCCGTCAACTTCGTGTCCAAGCGACAAAAATCCCTTTTCAACGCGCAGCACGTGGCTGGCTTCCGATCCCACCGGACAAATATTCCACTTTGCGCCGTGCGCCATAAGCTGTTCCCACAAGCTAAGACCGTATCTGGCGGGAACATTGATCTCAAAGCTGAGCTCACCGGTAAAACTCACGCGAAAAACCCGCGCGGGCAAACCGGCAACCGTACCGTATTGCATATGCATGAATGGCAGCGCGTCACGCGACCAGTCGATGTCTGAATCCAGCGACTCCAGCATCTGTCTTGCCAGCGGTCCGCATACGGTAGCATTCGCCCACTGCGAGGTAACCGGCGTAATTACCACATCCAGACCAGGATGTTCGATGTTAACCAGTTTGTCGAGTTTTCGTTCAACCGCCGGCGCGCCACCGGTTGAACAGGTGAGCAGGTATTCGTCCGCAGCCAGGCAAAACGATACGCCATCATCAAAAATCAAACCCTCTTCGTTCAGCATGACGCCGTATCGTCCCTGGCCCGGGTGCACAGTGTCGAAACTGTTCGTATACACCAGGTTAATCAGCGTCAGCGCATCTTTGCCGCGCACCACAAACTTGCCGAGTGGTGAACCATCGTAGATGCCAATTGCGTTTCGTACCGCGTGGCACTCGCGCTCTATTGCAGCGTCCATCGACTCACCGGGACCTGGATAATAAGCCGGCCGCTGCCATAACGCGCCGGCTTCAAACATGAAGGCACCGTGTTGCATGTGCCAGTCGGTCATCGGCGTGTGTCGAAATGGCATGACCGCCGCACCGCACTGACTGCCGGCAATCGAACCGAATTCCACTGGTGTGTACGGCGGACGAAATGTTGTTGTACCAACCTCGGACGGGTGACAATCAAGCTGCTTCGCAACGATACCAATCGCGTTAACATTTGCGCTCTTGCCCTGATCGAGACCCATGCCATTGGTCGTATACCGCTTGAGGTGTTCAATTTCACCATAGCCCTCCCGAAGGGCGAGTCCAAGATCAAACGCGGTCACATCTCCGGC
>JAJDZL010000254.1 GCA_022824665.1 Gammaproteobacteria bacterium
TGCACCAACGTTTTGGACGCGGCGCCAGTTCAAGTTCAGTGTGCAATAGCCGCTCGCGGTGCGATAACCTCGATTTGGCTGCTCTTTACGCGCAAGATGGCTCAGCAGCGGACTTGACAGTCACCGGTGAATTGCAGAAGAAACCGTTCGTTTGCGGGTAGTCCAGACCCAAAGAACTGTCAGGACCAGGAGTATAACCAGTGCGATCAGCTCAATCGTTCTGTCGTTGATGAGATATGAAAATCCTGCTGCAGTAACCGCCAGGAATCCCCAACGTTCAGGCCACGTCAGGTCTCTAAAGAAATAGCCATAGCAGACGATCGAGGAGGTCCACTGAAGGACGAGAATCAACAAAACTGGTGGGACAACTTCCCACGTCACGTTCGGAAAGGAAAGCAGCTCCGGATGATAGACGAAGCCATAGGGAATGATAAACGTGGTTAGCATCAGTTTCATTCCGTCGATCGCAGTGCCGATGAATGTGCCGCCGGATAGCTTAGCGGCAGCGAGCGCACTCACCGCGACAGGCGGCGTCAGTGTTGAAAAGACGGCGAAATAGAATACAAAAAAGTGTGCAAGGATGGCATCGATGCCGCCTTGCTGAAGAAACGGAACCAGTGTCAGCGACACCACGACATAGGCAACCGGTGTTGGCAGGCCCATGCCGAGAAACAGGGAGACGACCATGGTGCCAAGCAATAGCAGAAACTTACTGTCAGGAAGAATCTGCACGAGTAGAATTGCCAGGCGATTGGACAGGTTTGTGGTGAGGAACGTCTGGGCCAGTGGTCCTATTGCCACCAGCAACAGGGAAAGCAGTGTTACGATGACGAGTCCGTCGACATAAGCGTCATACATCTCCTTGCGTTTTGGGCGATATTTGCCCTGCAATGGACAAAGGCCGAGGGCGAGGGCGATTCCCACGACGCCGGCTATTGCCGGTGAATAGTAGCCAACCAACAGTATGACAACCGCGGCAAATGAAATCAGAAACGTTGGCGCCATACGCCAGATAGCCTGGTAATCGACCTCATCTTCCATCCGTTTGAGCTTTTCGTGCTTGGCGCAGGTGATGACGCCAAAGGTAGCACCGCTTAAAAACAGAAGCGCAGGAATCAGCGCTGCCAGCGCGACTTCGATATAGGGGACATTCAGGAAAAGTGCAATGATAAAGCCGGCCAAACCCAAGATCGGCGGCATGATCTGTCCGGACGTTGATGCAACCGCTTCGATGGCACCGGCCATGTCTTTACGATACCCGTGATTTTTCATCATGGGAATAGTGAGCCGGCCGGTCAGAACAACATTGGAGACGGCCTGTCCCATGACCGATGCGACAACGCCGCTGCCAATAATAGCTGGAAATGCGGCACCACCCTGAATTTTGCGGCCGGTGACTTTGCCTATTTCGATGACCATTTTCAGCATACCGACGCCAAGCAGTATGGCAGCGAAAATAACCAGAAAGTAAAGTTTGTCCGCGGCAAGGCGGGCCAGCCAGAACATGCCTTCGCTGACACCCAGCCCCAGGTAGTGAATAACAAAACCGACGTCATACTCGGGCAGCCGCAGGATCGGGTATGGGACCAGGTGCCCAAAGAAAAAGTAGCTGACGATAATGACGATCAGTGAGGTCAGCAGCCAGCCCCAGTGAAAGAAGTTAAGCAGCATTACACCGACAATAAACAAAATACCGATCGTAATATCGAACGTTTCAAAAAACGGATGAATTGAGTCGAGTCGGATCGCATGAATGCGGACATATCCTGAGCACCCGACCGCCAAAATTGCGCCAACCACTGCGATGCCAAGCCGCGCAGTCCAAAATCGTCCTTTGGACTTTTCGATGTATTCGTCAAGCAATTCCTTGAAGGCATGCAGTGAAGACATGCACATCACGAAAAAGACGAATGTAGCGTAGTAGACTTTCGAGTTGCTGATCAGCCCGAATACCGAAACGCCGATGTACACCGTAAGGATGGTACCGAGTGCAATGAAAGCGACCAGAATCGCTGAACGAAGTTGATGGGCAGACATCAGGAGGGCAAACGCTTTGCGGTTAGCGAAAAAGGGCGTAACAGATGAATCACGCCGGCTGACGGGCCTTGCAAGCGTCAGCCGGCGTGTGAAATTGAACTATCGCGTGGAGTTTATAACTCCGGATAGGTTACCGGTACAAAATTAAGTCTCTTGTCCCAGATCCCCAATTCCTTGTAGGCACGAATTGCACCTGGATGGGTATTGTCCTCCGAAAGTCCATCAACCATCATGTCTTCAGTCAACACCTGCCACAATGCATTCAGCTCGCGCATTTCATCCAGATGTTTGTGAGTTGCAATGACATAGTCGTACGCCAGCTGTTCCGGAAATTCAGGATGTACCGCCTTGTAGCCGCGGTTAAACCCGGCCAGAAAGTCCGCTTCCTGATGCGGCAGCGTACCGGCTTTAATCGTCATGCCGAGCCAGGTTGTGCCGAACTTTTCGTTCATCTTGTCAATGGCCCACTGATCCATCGGAATGTAATAGAGTTTCTTGCCTGAAGCTTCCAGTTTTCTGAGCGGACCGCTCTTGAGATGGAATGATTGGGACGGATCAGTACCGTAACCAGTAACGCAAACATCCGTAGTTCCGTCAATCAACTGCTGCGTTAAACCGCCGGGATTCAACAGACGAATATCGGTATTGGATTTGTCGATACCGTAGGCATGCTTCAGAAAAAGACGCGGATAAACGCCCCAGTCACTTTGACCGACCAGACCGACAGACACGCGTTTTCCTTTCATGTCTTCAATTGTCTTGATTTCCGGGTCAGTCGTCACGAAGAATTTGCCTTGTGACCAATACGCTTCTCCGTGCAGCAGCTGAAACTTGATCGGGATGGGATCGGGAAGATATTCGCTGACATCTTCCGTGCCGCCGTGAAGCGCCAACTGAATGATGGTGTCTTCGGTGCCAAAAACTGTATGTTTCCAGCGCCGCTCTTCCGTCATGGTGCGTACGTTGTACATATAGCCCGGTGTCTCTTGTGCGGCAATAAACAGGTTGCCGCCGCTTCGTGCGACGACGTTACCAAAAATCGTATTGCCTTCCATTACACCGCACCCGAACGGGCAGGTCAGAATTGAGACAAAGTCCTGGGCTTTGGTTACCGGCGCTGCCATAATGCTCGAAGCGAGCAGTGTCAGCGCGAATGTTCCTTTAAAAATAGCTTTCATCTTTGGCTTCTCCGTATTTTAATTATTTGCTCATGTATACGAATTTAGCACAAATGGTTGCAATGTTCAAATTTGCTGTTCAAGAAGTGGGTAGTCTACGTCTTGATCAGAAACAGCTGTTGATCGAATTCCACCAGATTGCCGTCGTCGGCAAAGATCGAGACGATCTCACCTGCCACGGTGGATTCAATTGTTGTATAGAGCTTCATTACTTCGATCAGGCAAAGTGGTTCGCCTTGCTTGACAGTTGAGCCCACTTCCACGAACGGGTCGTCTTCCGGGCTCGGCCGCCGATAAAACGTACCAACCATGGGCGCACGTAGAATTTCGTGCCCCGAAGGCGTGGGAGCATCCCGGCTGGTGGGTTTGTTTTGCTCCTCGCCAGATTCTGCTGCCGTTGTGCTCTCAGGGACTGACTCGTCTTCAACTGAGGCGGATTCGGTGCTGGCGACTTGTCGGATCGGTGCCGCCCTTGAACCCGATTTACTGACCGAAAGTTTGATACCTTCGACTTCGATATTGATTTCCTCGGCGTTCGATTCATCAATCGCTTTCAGAATATCGGCAATGTCGCGAAAACTTAACGTCAATTCAGAACCTCTCTCACTTGGATTTCTTTT
>JAJDZL010000240.1 GCA_022824665.1 Gammaproteobacteria bacterium
ACGGTTTCAGCTGCTCCGGACGGCTCAGCGGCGGCGTCCGACATTTCGAAAAGCGGCACGACGCTGACGATTGCGGCCGGGTCAACAACCAGCATGGATATGGTGACGATTACAGCGAATGATAACGATATCGATGCCGCGAACAAGACGTTTACGATATCGGCGACAGCATCCGGTGGTAATAACATCGACGCCCCGGCAGACCAGACACTGACGATTACCGATGATGATGAACGTGGTGTAACCGTATCGAAAGCTTCAGTTAAGGTGAACGAAGTCAACAGTGGCGCTTCTGAACATCAGATCACCTACACCGTGGTGCTAACCAGTGAACCGTCTGATGGGACTGTGACTATTAAACCTGAAAGTGAGGCTCCAACGGTCGCAACTGCTAGTCCGACAAGCCTCGAATTCACCAAATCGAATTGGAAAAGTGCGCGCATGGTAACCGTTACTGCCGTTGATGATGATATTGACAATATCAATGCCAAGCGCACAACCAAAATTGTCCATACAGTCGAAGCGGATGACACTGACTACGAAGATGAAACTGTTGCTGATGTCGAGGTCACAGTCAATGATGACGAAGACACACCGACAGTTACACTGAAACTTGATCTAGACGCCATAAATGAGACCGGCAGCGGAAATACTGCTACAGTGACAGCAACACTGTCTGGCAAATCAAGCGAAGAGGTCACCGTTGAAGTGGCAGCAGCCGCTGGAACCAATACGTCACCGACTGACTATGAATTGAGTTCGAACACAACACTGACGATTGCGGCCGGTTCTACAAGCAGCACGGGTTCGGTTACGATTACCGCGCGCGACAATGATGTAGACGCGCCGAATAAGTCTGTGATTGTGTCAGGTACAGCGAGAGGTGGAGGCGTAACGAATCCTGCTGATCAAACACTGACCATCACAGATGATGAAGATTTACCGACAGTTGCTCTTACGCTTGATCCAACCAGTATCAGTGAGAGTGGCAGCGGTAATACGAGTACGATAACGGCGACCCTTTCAGGGAAATCACACGAGGCAGTCACAGTCGAGGTAGAAGCAGCGCCTGGAACCGATACGTTGGCGACTGACTACACATTGAGTCAGATCAAAATACTGACGATTGCGGCCGGTTCTACAAGCAGCACGGGCGCGGTTACGATTACCGCGGTCGACAATGATATCGACGCGCCGAATAAATCCGTGACGGTGTCGGGTACGGCAAGCGGTGGCGGAGTAGCAAATCCCACGGCTCAAACACTCACAATCGCGGATGATGAAGGCGTTCCTACTGTGACATTGCATTTGAGTTCGAATTCAATCAATGAGAGCGGGTCTGGTAACGCCAGTACGGTTACCGCGACATTGTCAGGCAAGGTCAGTGAGATGGTGGAAGTGGACGTTGCCGTCCCTGCAGGTTCACCGGTGACTCAAAACGGGTCTAAGCTAACTTTTGCAGCGGAATCAACGACTAGCACAGGTACGGTGAAACTTACCGCGCTGGACAATGATGTGGATGCGGCGAACAAAACGATAACAGTATCGGGAACTGTTTCCGAAGACAAATTGGACAATCCCGCTGCTCAGACACTGACTATCGTGGATGACGATGTGCGCGGCGTGACCTTGACCGCGACACAAATTGTGGTTGATGAATCGGATAACTCCGGGACGCCAGGCGCTTTGGAGCATCAGAGCGAGTACACCATCGTCCTGGATAGTGAGCCCTCCGGTGGCTCGGTCAAAATACAAATCAGCATTGACGATGACAATGTGGCAACAATCGATACGAAGAGTATTGAATTCGAAGCGAACAATTGGGATAAGCCACAAACGATAACAGTCGAAGCAGTCTCTGATGACATTGATAATGTCGGCAACATTCGAACAGCACAGATCACGCATACGTTAAGTGCTACCGGTACAGATTATGCGGCGATCACTTCTGTTCCCAGCATCGATGTAACGGTCAATGATGACGACGGTACGCCGGTTGTTTCACTGGTGTTGACGCCTCTAAACGTGAAGGAAAATGGTGGATCAACCGAAGGCGTGGCGACGGTGACGGCGACAATGAGCGGCGCATCCAGCCAGGAGGTAAGTCTGGCAGTGAGTGCGACACCGAATTCACCAGCTACAAATGACGACTTCAGATTAACGGGTACGACTTTGACGATAGCCGCAGGTTCTAGAACAAGCACCGGCCAAGTCACAATTGCCGCTGTCAATAACGAGGTGGACACAGATGATAAAACGATAACAGTTTCCGCAGTAGCAAGCGGTGGCAACGGTGTAAATAGCCCAACCTCCAAGTCGTTGACGATCGAAGACGACGATGGTCGCGGTGTGACGATTTCAGCATCGACTGTAACGTTGCCCGAAGAGGACGACGCGAGCACTCAGGGAACCAAGGAAAATCAGGTTGAATACACCATCAAACTCGATAGCGAGCCGACGGGTAGTGTCGTGGTGAACATCACCAGCAAAGATACCAAGGTGGCGACTGTGAATAAGGACAGCGTCACGTTCAGCCCGAGTACCTGGCAAACTGCTCAGAGTGTTACCGTAACGGCGGTTCCAGACAATATTGACAATGCCAATAACAAACGGATTACTACAATTAGCCATACCGTCAGTGCCGCAAATACCGATTACGATGGTGTGAATGCAAATAACGTCGATGTCACGATAAATGACGACGACGATAAGCCAACGATCAGTGTTGATAGCCCCGAAGTAGAGGAGGGCGACGGTGAAAATACCCAGACCATGGAATTTACCGTTACGCTTGCCCCACAAAGCAGTAGTGTCGTAACCGTGGATTTCGCTGATACAGGCACCGGAACAGCAACAGCGGGAGTTGATTACGAAAAAATAACTGCGGGCACATTGACTTTCGCTCCAGAAGAAAACTCCAAAAAAATATCCGTGACAGTCAAACCGGACAATGATGATGAAAACGATGAAACGATCGTCATTAGACTGTCCAATCCAGTCAACGCGAATTTGCTCAACGCAGCGTCTACACTTGACAGTACTGGAACGATCAAGGATAACGATGAAGTTCCCCAGGTTTCCATCAGTAATGCGGAAGAGCCGGTGATCGAAGGAGACGATCCCGAGATAACAAAGGAGATGGTGTTTATAGTATCGATGAACGCGGCCAGTGCTAACGAGGTGGTTATGGGGTACCAGTTGGGCGGCACAGCAAGCGCAGGTTCGGACTATGTTGAACCGAAAAAAATGTCGGTATCAATCGAAACAGGTAAGAAAACTGCATCCATCAAGATTCCAATAAAAGGGGACACCATTACTGAAGGCCAGGAAACGATCACTGTGACGCTGATGCAAGCTCAGAATGAGAATACAAATTTCTCTGCGGAACAGGGTCTTAGCGTTGGATCAGGAACGATCATCGATGACGACTTTTCGGTGTCTCCGGCACTTGGGGAGATCTATGAAGGTGAAACTTTGACGTACACAGTGTCTGGCATCGATGCTAGCTATACCAGTTTAAGTCTTAAAGTCGGCAATAGCTCAAGTGCGTCGCTCGGTTCAGACTTTAAATTATTGAATGTAGACAGTGAAGAGCTGGCTGCCAACCATGCATTCAGCCCCAATGATGGCGCAATAAAGTTCAAAGTTAACGCACTGATAGACAGTGAGACGGAATCTGATGAAACCATTATTCTACGGCTTGAAGATTCGACAAATGCATTTAGCTCACAATTGGGAGTTCTGACTCTATTGGACGGAGCACGCCCGGTGGCTGGCGTTGAAGTCTCAAAAGAATCTATAACACTGATCGAAGGCGGGCCGAGCGGTGAGTACACCCTGGTCTTGACAAAGGCGCCAGACCCTGGCACGACTGTATCGATCACCGCTAGCAGTAGCTTGCCGTCAGCAGTCGGTGTCAGCACCTCTTCAGGGGACGCCAATACATTGATCTTTACGGAAGACAACTGGAATAGCCCACAGACAGTGACAGTCATACCGCTTCTGGATGATGACACCGCTGATGCAAATGCTTCGATCACTCACTCGGTACAGGGCTCAGGTTCCTATGCCTCGGTGAGCGCGGATTCGGTGGCAGTTTTCGTGGCCGATGCTGGCCCGGGGATGTCAATCGCAGATGCTGAGGCAGAGGAAGGCGAGTATCTTCAATTTAGTGTTGCGCTGTCTGCACCATCACCAGGAAGAGTGGCAGTTGAGTGGCACACCATGCCGCTAACGGCTGAATCAGATATAGACTATGAAGCCGTTTCCACTGGCACGATTAAGTTCGATGCAGGAGAACAGACAAAAACTGTCCAGGTACTGGCGCTGGCCGACATTATTGAGGAACCTACTGAACATTTCAATGTTCATCTGAGTAATCCAGTGAATTCAACACTTGATAACGAAACCGCGACAGGAACAATATTCAACGTTCAGACATCGACCAAAAAATGGATCGCAAGGTTCGGTCGTACGGTCGCCGAACAATTGCTCGATAGCATCGATTCGAGGATTCAGTATAACGGTACTCAAGGCATTGAAGGTACGTTTGCCGGAGCCTCTTTTTCGAATCAATCGACGGGTTATGTGCAATTTGAAATCCCACGCGAAGACTGCGGTTTCGGTGCATTGTCGAATCCTCGGATCAACCATAAAAATTTGCACCGCGGCCTATGTGCCGATACGGAAGTTGAATATGAATCCATCAGCCTGGCTGACGCGCTTGACGGCAGTTCGTTTACTTCGACCACTGAGTACAGCTACGGTGATTACTCGTCAATTTGGGGACGCGCAGTCAAATCCGGTTTCGAAAGCAACGACGGAACAACTTCAGTGGGCGGCGAGGTCTTCACCGGAATGGTCGGCACTGACTGGTTGGCGGGAGATTCTCGCATAGGCGTTATAGTCTCTCACTCTGAAGGTGACGGGGAAATCACGCAAGAAAATGGCGCCGCCGGGAAAGTGTCATCAAGACTTACTGCTTTGTCACCTTGGGTAGCAGACAAGTTGACTGACCGGGTCACAATCTGGGGCGCGGCCGGCTACGGAGAAGGGGAGTTGACTATCGGAGCGGTTGACGAACAAGGCGTTACAACAGGCATGGACTGGACAATGCTGGCTGCAGGTGTTCGAGGTGCTTTGGTTGAAGCGACGAAGGATAGCGGTTTTAATCTTGATTTCGCTACTGATGCGTTCTGGACTCGTACCGCGACCGACAACGCACCAGGCATTCGTGAGGAAGCGGCTGAGGTTACGCGGATCCGTGCAAAGCTGGAAGGTGGCTGGGCGTTACATCTTGAAAACGACTCGACGTTAAGTCCTCATTTCGAATTGGGAGTGCGCCACGACGGAGGTGATGCCGAAACCGGATTCGGGCTCGACTTCGGAGGCGGCTTGGCATGGAGTGCGCCGAATCGCGGCGTGGCATTTGAACTTGAGGGTCGGAGTCTGCTTACCCATGAAAATGACGATTTTCGAAACTGGAGCTACGCCGCGAAGCTGGTCTACGATCCGAAGCCTGCGACGCGGATGGGATTTTCGTCATCAATCGGATATGAATGGGACCAAAGTGCAAGTAGTGGAATTGACGCATTGCTCGATGAAGGCGTGTCAAATCTTTCGACCGATAAACAAGGCGAGGTTCAAACGCAATTTAACTTCGCATATGGCTATGAATTGGGTGGTTCCTTGTTTATAGCGAGTCCATATTTCGGTTATGGGTACAGCGATTCGTCCCGTGAATACAAACTGGGTTGGCAATTGATTCCGTTGCATCAATACAACTATGAACTATCGCTAAACTTCGTGGCGACGCACACCATAGAATCGGGCGTAAGGCCGCGAAATGGTATTGCGATAGAAATCAGCGCAAGGTGGTAAGGCCGGCTCCTGGCTCGGCGGGTAGAAATAGGGTGCGAGAATTCATGGCGACGGATATCGTTACATGACGACATCACGCGCCATCAATCTGTGTCATTGATTAGCCATTCGTTCTGAATTGGCATTGAGCCACTGCGTATCTGAAATCGATGTAATCGCTAATCGCAGCCGCCTTTGCTGCTATATTCATTCCAGGGCATCCAGCCTTGCGGGCACACAAATCCCCAGGTGCGAGTGACTGGACCGGTAATAAAAATCGTCGTCGCTGTCTCACCGGCTGGCAGTTCGATTCGGTGCAGGTAGTTGGGCGTTCGCAAGGTAAACTGCCCACGGCGTATTTCTCGTATAGACCCATCAGCGCAGTGCTCAATTAATCGCCCGCTGAGAACGCAGCTAAAGGAGTACCAGGGATGATCGTGCAGTGCCCGATCGTCATCGCTACCCAGAAATTGGTGCAGGTAAACGTTGAACAGCTTGTTTCTCGGCAACAGGTAACGTCTAATCAGGTAATCACTGCCGTCAAGTCCGGTAATTCTGCGGCGGGTTAAGAATCCGCCAATACCGTTATTCCTGCGCCGTCCACCAATAGCAAGCCACAAGCCAAATGCACACAAAAGGGTGATCACGAAAATTGAAAGCATAGTTCTGTCTCCAGTTTAGTTGATGATTGTGGTCGTTAATCGAGCCGCGCTATCTTGGATCTGTTCGAGCGCTTCACTCGACTTGGCTGCAATGTCAGCCATAAAGCGAACGTTTAATTCGTTAATGTCGATGTGGCTCCAGGCAAGCGTCGTCAACGCCTGATGTTCTTCTAAAATGGCGTCGAAGACCTGAATGTAGTTGTTGACGTGATAAGTCATGAACAAAAATCCAAGTGCGATAAATAGTAGTCTCATGCTGAAATCGATTGACCGGACAAAAAGAAAAATTACTTTCAGTATTTTATTTGTTTGTCAAGCCAATCTCTAGACCCCAAAAATCTAATCCGACATGAATTGACGGGAATAGAAATATTTTCCCGGTCGCGGCGGGGCAGTGGTTGCAACTTTGCGACATTCATAATTGCGTATAATGTATATTATGTAAAATAACAAGTTTATATTGCGCTTGCTTTGAACACCTTGGTTTGGATATTGACTGATCGGTACCAGTCGGTATTGATGAAAACTCTTGCAACGTTTTGCTCAAAATTTGCTTTTGTTTGACATTAAGGCTGTGGCATATAATTTATTTGCGAAACTCAGCACTTCAGAAGAACAACGTCATTGTGTAGTGCGCCAATCATTGAACAAACCAGATTAGAGGTCAAAAACATGTGGAAAAAAGAAAGCCCGCCACCTGAACCAGCAGGCAACTTTAATCGTCAACCTGAAACACCACCACCGGCTGCTGCAAAAGTAGATAGACCTGAGCCTGAAGCTAGATCCCCTGGTTTCACGGCGCTTAACAGAAGCAATATAAGAAAGGAATCAGCTTCTACTGAACCAACGATTGTCAGTGCACAAACCACCTTGAGTGGTGAGATATCAGGTCAATCTGACGTGCGAATATATGGTAATTTTCAAGGTACGATTGATATTCCAAAAAATCTGCTGATTGTTGAGCTGTCGGGTTATGCAAAAGCGACCATCATCGCCAAAAATATCCAGGTTCACGGCAAGATATTGGGCAATGTCACCGCGGTAGATACAGTGCAGCTTCAGTCAACTGGCGACATCGATGGTGATATTCGCGCCGCAAATGTGATCATTGATAAAGGTTCGACCTTCAACGGCACAATCGAAATGGTAAAGGAACAACCAAAAGCTTCGGAGCGAGTTGATGTAAAGCCAGGCGGCGCCAAACGAAAGAGCGTTGCAGGAACACCTGCAACGAACCAGTCGAGTGCAACATAAGTTCCAGCAGTCAGCAAAACAAGATGTTAAACAAAATGATTTAACTCGCTAAAGGCTGGTTTTGTCGTGAATCCAGAACCAACCTCTTCTTCATTTCGGTTCCGTACGCTCATGGAGATAGCGTATTTGCTATGACAATTGCGAAACTACCACGATTTCTGGGAGTGGAACAACAGCATCTGGGTGAGTGGATTTCCTTTCGTTCCGTTGGTTTACCCGTGGTTTTGGAAGACCTTCGATCACCCAAGTTCAAAAAGCCTAGAGTGGTGGATTTTGCACCAATAAACAAGGATTTATTCGAACTGTTTAGAGACTTGGAGTGGGTCTATTATTCATCAAATCGGTTAATCTGTTCACTGGTTGAAACCGGTGCCAATAAAGAACTGCGCAGCCAGGACGATACCTTTTCTGAAGCCAAGCACCAGTTTGTGAGGTCGCTCAATGGTACGCAGTTCGATGACGCGATTGGCGCAATTTTTGTTTGGGATTTCTTTAACTATTTGGACCGTTTTGACATTATTGAATTGATGGCGTATTTGAGCCCTTTGTGCAAACAGGGTACGCTTCTAAGTGCTTTCATCTGGCTTGCCAATGAAATTCCAAGCGTTCCGGGGTCGTTTCGTCTTAAACAAATCGACACAGTTGAATACCGTCTAAAGACACACGAAATTAGTAGTGCTCGACCCATACCGACCGCTCAATCTTTAATCAGCATGATGCCAAGCTTCAAACCAGTACGCTTACTGGCCTCCGATTCTGGCGTGATGGAGGTCCTCTTTGAATTTGATGAACTGGCTGAACCGCCTAACCCCAATATTATTCCTTCCGGTCAGCTTAGCAGCAACTACTGGTAAGCTCAAAGCGGTTAAGCTGCCGCAAATGACTCTATCTGGGTAATCAGAGATTCGGGATAAGTTAATCCCGACGCAATGCTTTGTTTTCGCGCTTGGAACCGTCGTACGCCAGGGACGCGAAAAGAATTTGAACTGGTGGCGGCAAGTTCCTGAATCAGGAATTCGACAGAATCAATAAAATCAGGGTTGAATTCGAAAGGATTAATACTAAGCATTAGCTGACCGACTCGGGGTGGTCCCCCTTCACCGTCGAAAAACGATGAAGCCTGGAAACCAAAGTGACTATTCGCGAGTGCGCCTGCCAGAATTTCTACCATCATTGCCAAAGCCATACCCTTGATGCCGCCAATTGCATTGAGACTGCCCTGAAGTACCGAGTCAGGATCTGTTGAAGGCTGACCTTGCGGGTCTACACCCCAACTGTCCGGTATTGCCCTGCCCTGTTTGGCAGCCTGAACTATTTTGCCGCGAGCTGCAACCGAAAGAGACAAGTCAATAACGATCGGATCTGCTGCTTTTCTCGGGCAGGCAAACGAAATAGGATTGGTACCGAAGACTGATTTTGAGCCACCAAATGCGTGCATTGCTTTTGGTGTATTTGCAAACATGAGTCCCAGGTATTGCTTGCGCGCAATTTTTTCGACTGGATGGCCTGCAACACCGCAATGATGGGAGCCGCTAATCGCAGCCATCGAGACCCCGCCCTGTGTATCGCATAAATCGGTCAACTGCTGAACCGCCAGCTCAAGGGCAGGATATGCAAACCCGCCATTTGCATCAATTTCGATGCTTGAAGCCCCCTTTTTCGTTACGCATGGAAGTTTCTTGCCATCAACTTTCTGAGCCAGCATCTGTTCCACGTATGAAGGAGTCCGGCTCAAGCCATGCGACGGCTGTCCATCCGCGTCAGCAAGTACAAGGGCTGATGCAACGCAATCTGCGACGTCAGCTTCAGCGCCTTGTGCCGATAATGCCCGGCTAGCAAGACTACGAGCCGCGTCACAAGTAAGCTTAATATCCAAATGAAAGCGATTGAAATTATGGACGAAGAATAATTTTTGGGGAAGCAACTCGCCCTTGTATCAGTTCTCGGAATGCTTGCGAACCGTCGGATAACGGGCGTTCATCGATCCAGTCAAGACAGCCGAGGTCGCCTTTTGCAATTTTGTTGGCAGCAATGCGGAAGTCGAGCGCGGTGTATGTATACGTCCCGATAAAAGTTATTTCAGAAAGCGTCAGCTTTCGCACATCCATCTCACCTGACGCGTCGCCCAATCCGATATGCATAATGACGCCGCCTGCTTTTGCCGCACTGATTGAAGCCTGGCGAGTTGCAGGAATCCCGACAGCATCAAACACCGCATCATACCGATCGTCTCCAATTTCGCTTTCGGTCGGATCAATCACCCTGCAAATCCCGGTCGCATCGACAACTTTTCGGCGTTCCGCGTTGGTTTCGCATAAGGTAATATCTTTACAGCCGTAGTCGTGAAGAAAAAGTGCGCACAATAGTCCGACTGCACCGCCGCCCATTACGAGACTTGCCCCTTCCGACAAGGGGCGCATAGCGACCCGTTCTACGAGTCTTACTGAATGCAGTGACACAGCTGCAGGTTCAGTCAGCGCCAGTTGTACGCAGTCGCCATCGGCTGGCACTTCGACAATATTCTGGGTCGGAATGCTGAATTGCTCGGCGAATGCACCGGGGCGGTTCATCCCGATGAGTTTCCGTTCGGTACAAAGGTTAGTCAGACCATTCAGACAGTCGTTGCACTCGCCGCAGGTGATTAACGGATTGACCACCACTTGCATGCCACTGCGGTCCCCACCAACAACCGTACCACACACTTCGTGTCCCAGAATTAATGGCGGAACTCGTCGCGCGTCATGGCCGAGATATGCGTGCAAGTCTGATCCGCAAATTCCGACCGCATCAACCTGAATCAGCTCCTCACCTGCTGCCAGCAAAGGATCGGGCTCATTTCGGAGCTCCACTTCATTGGGTGCGGTGTATACAAGTGCCCTCATTCCTAATGTCCCCTTTAAGCGATTATTTCGCGGTAAATCCACCATCAACGAAAAGCGTCTGTCCGGTTACGTAATCGGATGCCTCTGATGCAAAAAATAATAATGGACCGCGCAAATCATCCATTGTACCGTTTCGGCCTACTGTCGTCATCGCCGCCATTTTTTGCGATGTCTCCGGATCATCGAATACCGGTGCAGTCAGTGCTGTTTTAAAAAAACCGGGCGCAATTGCATTGCACATGATTCCGGAACTTGACCAACTTTGCGCCATCGCCCGGGTCAATTGGACAATGCCGCCTTTCGATGCGCCGTACGCAATGCCATTCGGGAAGGCCCGATATGATTGCAGGGAAGCAATATTAATGATTCTGCCCCACCCTGCCCGCTTCATTGCGTCGACAAACAGTCTCGAAAAAAAGAACGGCACCGATAGGTTTAAGTTGATGGTCTGTTCCCAACTCGTCCAACTGACCTCGTCTGCCGGTTCGCGAAGATTGATCCCGGCGGCATTGATCACAATATCGGGTGCACCGAAACACTTGTGAATCCGCGCACATGCGTTTGCCAATTCACTTCGATCGAGCAAATCAGCGTCAACCCAGTCGACGGTGTGTCCCTGCTGCCTGATTTGGATGGCTTCTTGTTCCAGAAGTTCAGCTCTGCGTGCGACCAGGACCACTTTGACACCCGCTTTAGCAAGTGTTTGGCTAAGTGCCAGTCCAATACCTGAACTTGAACCGGTTACAACAGCGATCCTGTTCGAGACTTCAAACAGATTCGTACCACTTTCAGGCATTGTTCCCGAGTCGAAACTCCTCATCTGGAAAATATTTGTGCAGCCGGTCGTCGCCGGTCAGCGCATGAGCTTCCATTCCCTCCAGTCGCGAAATTCGTGATGCAACCGCACCGACACTGCGGTTAGCTGCTTCGTTCATTTTCTGGTAGGTAACAGTTTTGATGAATTTCCCGACGCTGAGTCCACCGGTGTATCGGGCGGCACCACTGGTTGGAAGGATGTGGTTGGTACCGGAGCACTTATCCCCATATGCAACTGTGGTCTGCTCGCCGAGAAACAGGGACCCATAGTTGGTCAGTTGAGAAAGCCACCAGTCCAAATCTTCAGCATGAACTTCAAGGTGTTCAGGCGCATATTTGTCGCTCAGCAAAACCGCTTCCTCAGGCGTGTCGACAACCGCCACTTCACCGTAATCTCGCCACGCTGCTTCAGCGGCAGAACGGTTCGGTTCGGGAAGCCTCGCAATATAGCCGGGTGCCAGGTCGATCACTTGTTGGGCCAGTTCCATCGAAGTGGTAACCAGCCATGCAGGTGAATCGGGACCGTGTTCCGCCTGTCCGATCAGATCTGATGCAACAATTTCCGGATCCGCGGTTGAGTCAGCAATGACAAGAATCTCAGTTGGCCCGGCAAACAGATCAATACCAATTCTGCCAAATAAAATGCGTTTTGCTTCAGCAACAAAACGGTTGCCTGGACCGACAAGAATATCGGCTTCATGTCCGGTAAAGAGCCCATATGCCAGCGCTGCTACGCCTTGCACGCCTCCCAGTGCGAGAATTGAATCCGCCCCGCAAAGTGATGCGGTGTAGGCAATCGCAGGATTAATGCCGACGCCAGGTTTTGGCGGTGAACATGCAACAACATTCATTACCCCGGCAGTCTTAGCCGTGGTAATGCTCATAATTGCCGATGCAACGTGTGCGTAGCGCCCGCCTGGAACATAGCAGCCAGCAGTATTGATTGGAATTAGCCGCTGCCCGGCGACAACACCAGGCGCTAACTCCGTCTCAAATTCCGACAAGCTCGCAAGTTGGTGCTCTGCAAATGCCTTGACCCGGCTGTGTGCGAATTGAATATCTTCTTTGAGGTCATCGCTCAGCGATTCACTCGCGCGATCGATCTGAGACTGACTCAATACTACATCGCCACTCCAGTTATCGAGTTCCTTGGCATAAGCGAGCGCCTTTTGCTCGCCGCCCGCTTTGATAGACTCGAGCATTTCCAGAACAATGCGCTGAGTGTCGTCGACCTTGCTTTGTACGGCACTCTTCGGAATGGATTCCTTGATCATGTTTACGGTCATAACCGATTACGACTCCTGATTTGTTCGTTGAAGCAATTTAAAACTCTGTGCTCTATGACATATTCATGTACATCAGGCACTTCTATAAAGTTTTGTCATTACAAATTCGCGATGTCCAAGCGCCTCAGCTGCTGTCAGGCGACCATTGCAGGTTCGAATAGTCATATCAATTAACAGATCCCCCGCTTCGTCAAGGGTCAGTTCGCGGCGCAAAATCCCGGATACATCGAGGTCGACATGCTCTCCCATGGTACGCACAGTACGCGGGTTCGCAGTAAGCTTAATGACCGGTTCAATTGGATGCCCGATAATATTGCCCTGCCCGGTTGGGAAGACATGCACAACGAAGCCTGCGGCGGCCTGCAGTGTGACACACTCGGCCGCAGCAGATGAGGTGTCCATAAAATAAAGACCACGACCACTCGTTGGCATCTCGGCAGGTTTCAGGACGTCGATGTAGGACGTATGCTTGCCGATTTTTTGCAGATTGCCGAGTGCCTTTTCTTCAATGGTCGTTAATCCGCCGGCAATATTTCCCTTCGTGGGCTGGCTTTCCGACAGGTCATTGGTTTTATGCGGTTCAATCACATCATCCATATAAGCTTTCCAGGTGGCATAAAACTTCTCCCCAATCTCTGGCGTGCTGGCACGGTCCTGGCACAGGGTTTCCGCGCCGGTTAACTCCGAGGTTTCTCCAAAGCAGTTCGTAACGCCGAGCGGGTCCAGTTTATCGATCAGGTTGCCGACTGTCGGGTTAGCGCCGATTCCTGACGTGGTATCTGATTCGCCACACTTGTGAGAAATCCATAGGTCTTCCATTCCGCAGGGTTCTCGCTGCAGCTCCGATGCCCAGTGCAGGTATTCCTTGGCTACTCTAGAGGCAGCAGCAATTGTTGCAATGTCGCCATTTTGCTCGATTGCAAAACCGGTGACCGGCTTGCCGGTACTGGCAATTCCATCCACCACTCGTTTGGTCCAGCCAGGTTCAATGCCGATGACGACACAGGCAGCCACATTCGGATTGCTGCCGGTGCCGATCAGGGTGCGAAAATGCAACTCAAGATCTTCACCAAACTGCAAGCGCCCGTAGTGATGCGGCAGAGCGAGCGTACCCTTGATGTTGTTGGCCACCGCTTCGGAGGCTGCGTTTGACAGGTCATCCAGGGGCAGAATGATGACATGGTTGCGGATTCCGATGCGACCGTTTTCTCTCTTGTAGCCAAATATTTGTTGTAATTTGTTCATTACCATTTTTCCGTTTTTGTGTTGTGCACATGTAAATGCGCACCCTTAGCAATCGGTGCGGTTGTGCGGCCAATAGCAAATCCATATTTGATGACATGGTCACCGCTTGCTAAATCATTGAGCGCAATTTTGTGCCCTAGCGGAATGTCGTCAATCGCTTCAATTGTGATTGTTGCGTCGCTTTCCATGACCCAACCAGTTAGCGTTTTGCCAGCTGTTGAGTCTTCGACAACGACGACACCAACTGAATCTGAATCGTCATGAACCAAAAAATCTGGTGCCGATGAAGTGTTTTGTTGATCAGTCATTTTGTCTTTTTGAGTTGGTTGATAGGTACGGTGAATAAATTATTGAGAGCTGAAATCGGTATGCTTTTCGAGGTCTTCCATTACTTTGGCAATATAGGGTTTGTTTTGTCTTACTTCGTCAAGGCTCAGGCCGAGCAGTTCGTGCGGGAATACAATCCAGTCGTCATTTGCATTGACGTAGTAGTCCGGCACTCGGTCTGTGAGATTTTTGCCGGGCTTGAACCAGGTCGCGGCAACACGAATCTGAGCCGGTGCGTTGCGTCTTGCCTTGCGGCGGATTTCCGCAATTAGTGCTTCGATCGTCAGCCCCGTATCAAATATGTCATCCACGATCAGCAGCGAATCTTCCTTGTTGACGTTATCGATCAAATAACCGATTTCATGAATTCGAATGTTGCCTCTTCTTTCGTCGATTCCCTTGTAGAAAGAGGTGCGAATTGCAATATGATCGGTTTCAACACCGTAGTAGGCCAACAGTTCCTGTATGGTAATCCCAACAGGTGTGCCGCCTCTCCACAACGCAACCAGCCAGTTGGGGCGAAAGCCGCTCTTAAGCACACTGGCTGCCAGTTTACAGGAATCCTCAAAAAGTGCTTCGGCGGTTACATAGATCTTTTTGATGTCGGGATTTGGTTCTGCCATTGTATTGATTATTAATAAGAAAAGGAACTGACCGTCGTTCGCGCGTCGACAACATCGAGTTCCTTAAATTTTGTACGCCACTTGAGTTCTAATAATACTACGAAATTGCTGATTTGTACTACTCCGTAATCCGAATTTATAAACCCAACAATTGATACCAACCGCGATCGTAGCCACCGGTCTGGAGCGATTACCCGGGTTCGCCAAAGCTACCCATTTTTTGCGCAGCAGCTGGACATGGCCGAGACACCACCCACCGTCATGCACTTTTCGGGTCAAGTTGCGATGCCTGACCGCGCTGCAGGAATACTTTAGCCTTAGGGCAGCAACCAGTCAATCAGTCTTGATGTCACCGGCACTTGATTTGTAGCCATACCCCAAGTCGTGATATTCATAACGAGTCATTTCGACCCACTGAAATTATCTGCCAGATCGGAGCGGACCTGAATCGGATTGCATTGGTCTAATCGGCATAGTTTAACGCTCCAGAAGTTTCAATCGGGCATCACCGAAAATCACCGCGTGCTCTTATTCTTTAAGGTATCACGGTTTGAGGAAATACTTACCTTGATTATTCGCTAAAATACATGCGATTATTAAAACAACTTCAATTTAATTATGCGAGGATATACAGATGAAGAGAATGGCAATTGCAGCCATTTTGGCCGTAGGAATAACCAATTCAGGTTCGGTATTTGCCGAACCTCAGGCAGAGGTTTTACATTGGTGGACATCAGGCGGTGAGGCAAAATCCGTAGCTGTGCTGCAGCAGGAATTCGCTGCGAACGGCGGAACCTGGACTGACATGCCGGTCGCAGG
>JAJDZL010000014.1 GCA_022824665.1 Gammaproteobacteria bacterium
AATCAGTCGACGTTGCTGGCTTCCTGACGCATCATGTGCAGAATCTCGCGTTCGATTTCAACGTACCCCGGCATTTCGATCAGCTCTTCCTTACTCGGGATACGGCGGCCCTGTTTGAAGTCCATTTTGAATATATGCCGGATTTGGCCCGGATGACTCGACAAAAATACAATGCGATCGGCAAGAAACAGTGCTTCGGGGATATCGTGCGTTACCAGCACTACGGTCATTTGCGTTTCGTCGATGATGTCCAGCAGCAGTTCCTGCATGTGCCAACGCGTTTCTGCATCCAGTGCACCAAAGGGTTCATCCATCAGAGAAACTTCCGGTTGGTTTGCGAGCATGCGGGCAATTGCAACGCGCTGTTTCATGCCACCGGATAACTGCTTGGGGTAAGCGTCACGAAAGCGGGTCAGTTTGACTTTGCCAATAAAGAAATCCACACGCGCGCGCCGCTCTTGCTCTGGCACCTTGTTTAAACGCATGCCATACTCGATATTTTTCTCGACAGTCAGCCACGGAAACGAGGTGTAGCTTTGAAAAACCATGCCGCGGTCCCGGTTTGGCCCGACAATTTGCCGGCCATCAAGAGTGAGCGAACCCGTAGTCGGATGTTCGAGTCCGGCCATCAGGTGCAATATCGTTGACTTGCCGCAGCCTGAAGGTCCGAGCAACACGCAAACTTCACTGCTGATGACATCAAAGCTGATATCGCGAATTGCAACGACGCTATCGCCGCCCTTCACCGCAAACTGCTTGGAAACATTTTGCAGCACCAGTTTGCTTGCATGGTCCGACATGTGAGAATCTTAAATCCAGGTGGCAGGCTTCGGTTGGTGTTCAAAGAGCAGCGCGCGATGAGCTGCTCTTGAACACCATACCCATTTGCAAAATTAGCCGCGGTAGCCGCCGTCGTACAGCTCTTTAAGCAATGTACAGTTCACGCCTTTTTCGTACGGATTACGGGTTTCCAGAAAGCCAAACTTCAACCACCACTCAGACATTAGGTCGTAGTGTTCGCGCATTTGACCATTTGTCTGATTGAACGGCGGGTCGCCGGGAGCCGCACCACAAAAACGAGCGGCTTCCATGAAGTCGTAAATGTAAAGACCGCCATCGAGGCTGGTACCGTCTTTACCGATGACCAGTTCGACATCCTCAATGCTCATTTTCATGCCCTTGGCAATAATTTCGTTACCTTCGGCCGGGTTTTGTTTCCACCACGCGATCGCATCGTAAAGCGCACGCAGGGTATCAAGGGCGACATCATGTCGCTCTTCGATGAACTTCGCGTTCATATACAGGCCATCGGCAATAACCGCCTTTGAGGTCCAGTAGTCTTCACGAGACTGCGATAGTACCTTGGAGCCGTCGAGCGCTTTGAGCACATTGCTGCCGTAGGGTTCCCAGAACTCTGATGCAACCACATCACCGCCAATCATGGCAGCAAATGCGTCGTCAGCAATAATATTGGAATATTGGACTGAGTCGAAGGCAAAGCCGTTGCGCTCCAACCACATTGCAACATAGATTTGTGCCAGTCCGCCTTCAACGACGGCAACCTTTTTTCCGGCGAGGTCCGCAGGACCTTCAATGCCGGGGGCAACGACAATCTTGTCGGTGCCATAGGACAGGTTGGCGAAAGCAACCAGCTTGAGCGGCATGTTTCGCTCTGCAGCAATTGGCGAGAACTCGACCGTGCTCGAGACCACATCCATCTGATCAGCCGTTACGAGATTGTAGCTTTCGTAGGGGTCTTCAATGGTCTGGTAGTTTATCTCCAGATTAGGTGCCAGATTTTTGTCTTTAGCGATATACCAAAAACCATAACCTGGCCAGGTAAAGCCGGAAATTTTTACTTCTTCAGCCGCTTGAGCAGTGCATACAAATGCAAACAAGAGTGCGCATGACAGTGTGATGCTCTGTATGATCTTATTGATTTTCATTTTTTAAGATACCTCATCTAAGTTTATAGTGTTTTGTCAGCAACCTGCCTGAGGCCGCGGACTTTAATTGAATTGAGTTAATTTTATTCATGGTACTTTGGTGTTAGTACAGGTAAGGAAACAGCAATCGACGCAGGCGCCTTAGCAGGATATCAAAAATCAGTCCCAGCAGACCGATGGTAATAATGCCCGCCATGATTTCATCGATGTGAACGAATCGCTTGGCGCGCATCATCATTGCACCAATTCCGGACTCGGCCGCGATGATTTCTGCGATGACCAGATAAGTCCAGCTCACTGCGAGCATTTGCCGCATTGCAGTCATGATATTCGGCAGCATTGCAGGGACTACGATGGTCCACAGAATTTGTCTGCGATTGCCGCCCAGAGTTAATGCCGAGTTGATGAAATCAGCGCTCAGCGATTTAGCGTAATCCATAATCAGTGTGATCAGGAACCATACAACCCCAAGGAACAGCAACGCCAATTTCTGCGACTCGCCAGCGCCAAGCCACATCAGCAGCAAGGGAATAAACGAAGGTGCGGGGAGGTATCGAAACGCAGAGACCAGCGGATTGAAAAACGCCTCGACGCGGCTGAATGTGCCCATCAGAATGCCGAGCGGCACCGCCAGCGTACACGCCAGCAGGAAACTCGTGACGATACGGAAAAGGCTCATTGCGATGTCGTAAAGGTAATTCTTTTCGCCGAACAGTACGGCAAAACTGCCAATCACCTTGACTGGACCGGGCAGTAGCACTGCATTGGTCAATTCCATGAAAACGGCCAGCTCCCAAATTCCGAAAAAAATGAGCCATGCCGAAAACGCCAGCACTAGCGAACTGGCCAGAGAAACCGGCCGGTTAAACTCAAACAGGCGCGCTTTATATTCCATGGATTAACCTATCGACTGTGCTGCAGCTAGCTGATCATCACACATCGCCTTGCAGTCTCCTGGCACTTAAGAGTTCCGTCATTCAGTTCTCTGAGCTACCGCCTCATCAATTAAACTCGAGGCGGTTAGCTCAACTTGTTCCTTGTGACGGATATTCATTTTCCTCGCTTGCCGTTCGACCATCAGAAAAGTCGCAGGTACTCCTGGACTTCCCAGTCGGTAACGGTCTGGTGGTATCGTTCCCATTCGTCGACTTTGTAGGCGATATAGGACTTGCGCATGCCTTCGCCCATCACTTCACCTGCAAGATCGTCTGCAGCCAGCGCCTCAATGGCGGCGCTTAAGTTGCGCGGCAGGCGGCGAATGCCGGCTTCGTGCAATTCCGCGTCAGTCATCTGGTACAGATCGCGGTCGGTCGGGGCGCCGGGGTCAATCTTGTTTGCGATGCCCTTGACGGCAGCCTTGAGCGTCATTGCAAGCCCGAGATAAACATTCATGCACATGTCCGCGGCGCGATTTTCGATACAGAAACGACTTTGCGGCAGGCGAAACTGGGCAGAACGATTGTTGTGACCGTAGGTGATATTGGTGGGTGCCCAGGTGACAGTGCCACCCTCGAAGCCACCAACCTTCGGTACTAACCCGTTATAGGAATTGACTGTCGAGCAGGTAATTGCAGTCAGTGCATCGGCGTGCGCCATTAATCCGCCCACCGCGTGATGCACGGTATCCGTCCAGCCGCTTTTATCCGAACCAAACAGATTCTCGTCTGGCCGGTCAACTGCCTGCAATGAAAAATTGATGTGTGCGCCTGAGCGCCAGTCGCCGGTCGTCGGTTTAGGCATGAAAGTAATGAACATATTGTGTTTTTTTGCAACTTCCTTAAGCAGGATTCGCAAAAAGACCAGCCGGTCGGCCATTTCAACAAGATTTGTATAGTGAAAATCGAGTTCAAACTGCGAATAGGCGCCTTCCGCCACGACATCGTGCAGATTCCAGCCGAGATCTTCAAGAATGTCAATCATGTCTTTGAAAAAATGCATGGAATCAAGAGAGTACTCGACATCGTATCCAAATGCCTGTCGACGTGGACGCAGACCGTACAATGGATCGTCATCAATTGCCTTGACCGGATTGCCATCTTCATCGTAGCGCATGGCAATGAACTCCGGCTCAATACCGGCATAACCGACGTATCCGGCTTGCTCAGCATCCCGGCACGCCCGTTTCAGCGCCTGCCTGGGACAGTGATCGTAAGGCTTGCCTTCCCAGAAAAGATCGGCAAAGATGATCGCCATGCTGGTGTCCCAGGGACACACGTATACCGCATCAAGGTCCGGCACCATGATCTGATCAGAGTCGGCGGGCGTCAATTCCGGTACGAACGAGATTGAGTGCACTGCGAACTGCGGCCCCCTGCCTTTGCACAAGAGCTCAAAGTCGCTCATCGGTACGGGCTTGGTTTTTGGAATTCCAAACAGATCGATCCAACTTGACAGCACGTACTTGACACCGGCGGCTTCGAGTTGCTTGCGTACCTCAGCGATACGCTCGTCACTTGGCAGCGCGTCGTCGAAACTTTCTATGTACTTGTTCATAAATTATTCTCCAGACAATTGTTGAGTTTTGATAATGTTGAATACAGTTTCATTCGAACTTGAGTAAGAATTGATTCTTGAAATTTCTAAGCCCAGACATGGTTTCGCTTGAGGCGATGTCTAGCTGGCCGTGAATCTCTCTTTCCAGGAAATCGTGCAATTCACTGGCGCTGTTGGTCACGATTTCAATCAGCAAATCATAGCGCCCGGTTACCCACAGGATGTAAACCACATTGCGCGACTCGCCCAGACGTTTTGATACCTGTCTCACAGTGCGCCCGGGAGCGACTTTGATTCCGATCATTGCGTCGGCTTCATAGCGAACCTCAGTCGGGTCGACCACCGCGACAATGCGAAGTGCGCCTGCCTCTTTCATCAATCGCACTCTGTTGCGCACTGTGCCCTCAGAAATATCCAGCTCTCTGGCAATATCCTTGAATGGTCGTCGGCCATCGTGCTGCAACATCCTCACAATTTTTTGATTCAGGCCGTCATCGAGTGAATTAAGGTTGCTCGACTTCATACTGGCGCTGGTTTTTGACTTCAAGATCATGAATACGCATAGATTAGATGGATTGTTTAATTATTAACAAAAAAAAGAAAAAAATCAATTGAAATTACATAATGGGCAAATCGATAAGGGTATATTTACGAAAAACGCAATTAAATGAATCCTGACTGTTGCCTGATAGTGACAATTGACCCGTCTGCTTCGGTATATCGTCGAAATGTATTCGGGATCCGGCCATTTGCTACGATCGCCAGTCCTGTACTTGTTTCATTGGGGTATAAATTCGCGGGAATATCACCGCCGAATTAGATTTGTAAAATTTTGGCAGGTCCCTTACGTCTTGATTGCAGCCTTTGCCTTATAGGTTTAACGAGACGTGCCTGAGACTAACATTTCGGAGGTTGGTGTGGCGATAACGCGAACGCAAGTGACTAAGAGTCCGATTTGTCACCGAAGTTTGCTGTATTTTTATGGGTGTGGTTAGAATCAGTGCAATCTACGCAGTCAACAAAGCTTGCAGTCCATGGACCGATTAATTCAATACATTCGTATTTTGCTCATCCTGACATGTTCGATATCTGTTTGGGGGTTGGACGCGATGGCTGAGCAGACCGTACTTGGCAAGAGAGTTCCTGCTGAATGGGAGCCTCAGGAAGCGATGTGGCTGCAGTGGCCCGGTCCATACGAAAAATCTTTTGAAGTCGCATTCGTCGCAATGACGGGTGTAATCGTGCAGTATCAAACCTTGCATGTGCTTTGTAATTCGGTTCAAATTCTCAAGCAGGCTCAAGCCGCGCTCGAAAATGCGGGCATTAATCGGAACCACGAAAATCTGGTGTGGCACATGATCCGAAATGACAATGCGTGGATGCGGGACAACGGACCTGTGTATGTCATTGTCGGGGATGAAATGAGGATTCAGAATTGGCAATTTGATGCATGGGGCGGTGCTTTTGGCCGAGATGTTCCGTTCGCGAAGGATAACCTCGTTCCGATAGAAGTAGCCAGGTATCTGGATATGCCGGTTGAACAGGTAGACATCGTTCATGAGCGCGGCAACCTGGAATTCAATGGCTCGGATACTTTGATTCTGAACTGGAGCGTACTTGGCGACCCGGCGAGAAATCCGGGTTATACAAAACAAAGCGCTGAATCTGACTTGCAACATCACTTTGGCGTATCTCGAATCATTTTTATCGAAGGCATTCCTGAGAATGACTTAACCAAAGGCCATGTTGACGGGATCGCGCGGTTTATCAACCAAAATACCGTGGTGGTGCCGAAGTGTACCAGCAATTCACGCTGCAAACCAGGCGATGGGCGTGATGACACCGTCTATGAGCGCGCGGCAGCCAGAATATCGGAAGCTGGACTGACTGTTATCCGGGATCCCATCGAGGCGGCGGTGAAATTTGGCGGCAAAACGTTTGATACCAACTACACGAACTGGGTTGTTGGCAACGGCTTCGTCATTTTGGTTGGTTTCGATAATCCGGCGACAGATTCAGCTGCTAAATCACGGGTGGAATCATATTTTCCGGGACGCGATGTACACGTCATTCAGATGCTGGATTCGTGGGCATCGGGTGGTGGTGCACATTGTCATCTCAACGACCAGCCCGCCTTGGTCGAGGATTGAAATGCGCGAAAAGTCCGTCGTCGAATTAAGGTGCGGTGAGACCTCCTTGCCTGTTCGGCTCAAATGACCGCGTCGGGGTAGGACGGCGTCTACAAAATGGTCTGGTAGCTAACATTCCCGGCTCAATAGAAGTACATCTTGCGCCTGGAGACTCGGTTCTACGCTGGCGTTTGGGTCAGCAATATTTTGGTCGGAGCGTAATTTACAGCAAGCGAATTTAGTGATGAATCTGACTGTTCAAATTCAGTTTGTTGCTCGTTTCATTGCGTTTTTGATTTTGGATTCATATTCGACTTTATTCTGAAAATTCGGCGTGATTGGTACGGTTTGAAGTTGTAACCCAAAAATTTTGATGTCGTCTGCATATTCGTTCAATCGTCGTTTATAGCTGGCTTGATTCTTTGTCAGAACCAATTTGTGCGGGCTTCCGGTTCTTTCCGTTCTGCAGTCAATGTCCAATTTGTCAGTTTCAATGGTATCGCGCACGTGGCCGCGCAAATCTCGCCGTATGGCAAAAACGGTTGTTTTTTTGTTTCGATTATCACAGAAAGCACTCAATTCGCAGCATAACTCACAATCACAGGAGACGCGACTTGGCCGCCGCCAGTCTTTTGGTCCTTCGGGAAAGGAATCACTGCGCTGCAAAAGTAATTTTGTTGAAGACTTCCAAAGTGCAGCGTATGCGATCGAACAAAAAATTTCGGGCACAGCCTGCAGCTTAACGAGTGCTCGCGGTATGACTCTATATGCCAAGTCGCCTGATGTGTGTTTCGTTAATATCTCAGCCGCGGACAAAGCAATATCCGCAGCATCCGCACGCAGTAAGAACATAAACAGGCATTTAACCGTCTTTGGCTGAATTTCACATTCTTCATGCTTATCTTTCGGCCAGTACGATTTCGGCCGATCCTGCATCTGTGCCAGGCAAGCTGGAAGCTTTGCCAAAATTACTTCAGCACATTGAAACAAGAACCGGTGATTCTCCTTGTCCGATTTTTTAAATCTTGATTCGATCCTCAAAAGCAAATCAAGCACACGTTGTGGATGACGGACAAATTTCTCCTCCAGCAGTGAAATAAGCGTTTCATGCATATCCGTCGAATTAAGCAACCGTACCACCTTGATAAATTGAGAGTTGTCGCTCCCCTGGTACTCGGGGATGGCAACCTGGTGGAGAAACGACTTCGCAAGTTGTCGGTCCTTGATCATGCCTAGTGCGCGCAGCATACCCTGTCTGGCAGAGTTGTTAATTGAATAACGAGGCGTTTGCCAGTTGTCAATCAGTGATTTAGCCAGACCAACGATGCTGTCTGACGATTTCCCATTATTTTGTCTGATCTCCTCATTAATCCAGGCGACTGCGGGATCACAGCCTCTTTCAGTAAGCATGCTGATCATTTGCTCCCGTTTAAACAAAACCAACGCGCTCAAGTTGTAAAGCAAGTCAACTGTCGCGCCTGCATTACCGGTGTAACCCTCGAAATTTTCTTCATTGGGTTCAAGGTCGTCTAAGGCGCCTTGTGGCATGACCTCACCGTCTGAAATCGAGAAGCTGCCAAAGTTTGGTTTGCTGCCACTGACAGATACCCAGTTGTTCAGGTCTATGTCTCCTTCAATAAACTCATCAATTTCGAAATCTGAGCCACTACTCCCGTAGCTGTCATAGTGGTAGCCATCGTTGTCATAGGCGTAATATTGTTCCTGAATTTCCAGATTGGCGGCATAGATTTCGCATTCGGGCACTTGTGCGACGGCTTCGGAAAGCGCGCTTGCGACGGCAAGGTCGCCATTTTTCATGGTGTTGAACGAAAGGCCTGATTCGCTGTATTGGTGTTCAAGAATCCAGATAAGTTTGTCGGTGGCTTGATCGTTGTTGCACCACTTCGCAAGTTCATCTGCGAGTGCGTCGACTGATTGAGTGTAGTCGGGTGATTGTCGTGCAGTGACCGAATCGTCTGCTGTTATACAGAGGTTATAGACAATAGACACTCGATTTCCCGAGCTTACTTTTTTGATTTCGTGTTCACAGTCTGAATAGAATGCAGCATACATGAGCTGTGACGGTTCTGCAGTACTCAGGTCAATCGTTTTTTCTTTGCTTTTCTGGCGAACAACCAGTTCGCCACCCGTTCCGACGACCGGCAATGACACCGTCAAAGTGGCAATCATACCGTCCGATTTCTCCGTGTCGCGATGCGGCAGAAAAAAGCCTCCCGGTTCGTAGATGAGAATCTTGTACAACTCTGCACTCAGGCGGTCTGCTTCGCATCCCAAACCAGCTGCAGCCGCCGAAACCAGCTCACTTAAAGTTTTATTCCAACCCTTTCCACCGACGGAAATCTGGTGAGGATTGATTTCCAGGCAATTGCGGACCGAAATATCGACAATCGTGTCAGCTCCTTTACCGTAAGGTGCCTGGTCTGCTACAGCAATCAATTGGTCTATCTGAAATTCCGGGATGGGGAAGGATAAAATGCCGACTCCGTCAACTCTCAGCGTTGGCATTGGACAGGTTATGGCGCCATTCGTACAAAACTCTCCAGGCCGGTCGATGGAACTGACCAGTTTTTCCAGATTAGGGCTGTGTTTTTGGTAATTGAAAGTTAATTCCATAGATTTTTTCACTCCGGACGGTCTGTTCGCGCCATAATGTGCAAAACCAAATTGCAGATAAAAGATACCTGCCGTAAACGGTCGTTGCGGTAAATTTATTGCGTGTCTAATTTAACATTTTTATTGTGCAAAATGTCAAAGGATAACCGATACATTTCCACTGGTGAACTTCAGGTTAGCCAGTGTCTCTATAAATTGATTGCTGACGAAGTCTTGCCCGGGACCGGAATTGATTCTGAGCATTTCTGGGCGTCTCTAGCAAATATCGTCACCGACTACGGTGCCAAGAATAGCCGCCTGCTGGCTAAGCGAGACCGATTGCAGACGAGTATTGATGACTGGTACGCGTCCGATGAAGGCAAAAGCGCGAATGCTGAAAAGACCCGTAAGTTTCTCACCGATATTGGTTACCTGGTCAAGGAGGGTCCGACTTTCAAGGTGGAAGTCGAAGACGTCGATCGCGAGATTTCCGATGTCAGTGCGCCGCAGTTGGTCGTACCAGTTGATAATGCCCGCTATGCCTTGAATGCAGCCAATGCCCGCTGGGGCAGTCTTTACGACGCACTTTATACATCTGGCGTGGCGGAAACCGAAGATGAACCGCCCCCACCGCCGGCAAAATTTGACTGGCAGCGCGCGCGACGCGTCATTCAGTGGACGCGCAAGTTCCTTGACCGGGTGGTGCCGCTTGAGGAGGGCAGTCATGCAGATGTAACCGCCTATACCGTTGTCCCTGCAGGTCGGCGGACCCTCAGAGTACACGCAACTTTGAAAAGCGGTGACAGCACCACACTCAAGTCACAGGGTCAGTTTGCCGGTTTCAGGGGCTTGATGTATTCGCCTTCTGAGATATTGCTTTACAACAACGGGCTGTTTATGCGACTTTTGTGTGATCGCAAATCCAGGATCGGCAAAACTGATGATGCAGGCATTAGCGATGTGATGATGGAGGCTGCCGTAACCACCATTCAGGATTTTGAAGATGCGATATCAGCAGTGGATGCCGAAGACAAAACCCACGCTTATCGAAACTGGCTCGGCCTGATGAAAGGTACGCTGAGCACTGAATTCAAAAAAGGTGATAAAACGCTCAAGCGCGCCCTCAATCTGGACATGGAGTTTACCAATCCTTACGGTATGCTGACGACGGTATCGGCAAGGAGCATGATGCTGGTTCGCCATACCGGTATTCATATGTATACAGATGCAGTTCTGACTAAATCCGGTGAGCAAATTCCTGAAGGATTTCTTGATGCACTGGTCATCTCACTTTGCGCGATACACAATTTGACAGGTGAGCCGGCGAAAACGCTTCCCAACAGTCGCTGTGGCAGTGTCTATGTTGTTAAACCCAAGTTGCACGGGCCTGAAGAAGTTGCCGCAACTGTCGAGCTTTTCTCCCGGGTTGAAGATGTGCTGGACTTGCCGCGCAACACGCTCAAAATCGGCATTATGGACGAAGAGCGGCGAACCACCGTCAACCTTAAAGAATGTATTCGGGAAGCCCGTAACCGGGTGATATTTATCAACACCGGTTTCCTGGACCGTACCGGGGATGAAATTCATACCATGATGAATCTCGGCCCGTCCATCACCAAGGATCGCATGAAGCAGGCCGGTTGGCTGCACGCCTATGAGGACTGGAATGTCGAGGTTGGCGTGAATACCGGTGTCTACAGTGTTGGACAGATCGGCAAGGGTATGTGGACCATGCCCGACCTGATGAAGGCCATGTACAAGAACAAGACTGTACACCCCAAGGCCGGTGCCAATACTGCCTGGGTGCCCTCACCAACGCTGGCAGTCCTGCACGCACTGCATTACCACGAAATTAACGTACTTTCGATACAAAGGGCCAAGTTGACCGATCAGAAGACCAGTCTGAAAACGATTCTGGAACCTCCGGTATTGCGCGAAGAGCTGTCGGCTGAGGAGATCACCGCAGAGCTTGAGAACAATGCCCAAAGTATCCTCGGATACGTCGTTCACTGGGTCGAAGAAGGGATTGGCTGTTCAAAAATTCCTGATATTAATGAAGTCCATCTCATGGAGGATCGGGCCACGCTGCGTATTTCGAGCCAGTTGATTGCAAGCTGGCTCAGACACGGTCTCACCAGCCGCGAACAGGTGCTGGAAATTTTCCAACGAGTTGCCGTGATCGTTGACAATCAGAACGCGAATACACAAGGCTATCGACCGATGGCGCAGGATTACGATGCCAGTGTTGGCTTTCAGGCAGCTTTGGAGCTGGTGTTTCAGGGCGTTGAATCACCAAATGGTTATACCGAACCGTTGCTGCACAAGAATCGCCGGATCGCGAAAGCGAAGTACGCGTAATTTGCCTGAAGCCGATCAATCGGGCAGCCGAATTGAATCTTTGATTTCCCGCAGGGTGTTGATTAATACCTTTGGTCTGACGACTTCAATGATGCCACCCCAGGTAATAACGTGCCACGCCATTTCATAGAGTCCGCATGCCTTGAAGCGGACCTCGATCCGACCGTCTCTGCGTTTTTTGACTTGTTGTGATGGATGAAATATCCACTGCTCGACGACCTCAGCATATTCGGCATCGAAGCGCCAGCACACGTTGTATGCTCTGCGCTCTTTGAATACTCCGAAACAATTTTTCAAATAGTTTTCCACTGAGTGTTCAGGCTGTTTTTCGAAGAACTGATCACCGTAGACTTCCAGCATTGATATCTTTGATAGCGTAAAGGTTCGCAACGCATTGATTTTGGGGTGGTCAACAAACGCGAGCAGGTAGCTTCGGGTATTGTTACCGTGCAAAAAACCATAGGGGTGAAGATCAAACCAGCGCATTGTTTTACCGCTGCTGGATGTGTAATCGAAGCTGACGACATTAAAGCCTTTAACTGCCTCACGCAACCCTTCAAGCACACCGCTTTCGATGACCTGGACCGGACCTGGTCGGTAACTGAACCCTTCGGCGTCTTTCAGCGTTGCAAGATCAGCGTCGATCCGGGTCAGTCTGCTGTGATCCATATTCACTTTCAAAAACCGGTTCAATGCCTCGATATCTTTGCGATACTCCTGCATACCGCGGTTCTTAAACAGTTTTGCGGCTGCGTCCAGTGCGGCTAGCTGCTGCAAGGTTGGACTGGGTGCGGCAATGGCATTTTTGATACGCCAGCGCTTGGGTCTTTGTCGAACGATTTCGACATCCGGGTTTGATTCAAGAATCGCCCTTATCATTCGTTCAGCTGTTCTGCGGGAAACACCATATTTTGCCTGAATGTCCTCGTAGGAGACACCATCGTTTGATGCCTGCATTTCATAGATCAGATTCAGCAAATTCAGGTACCGGCGGTACATGCTGTGTTGATCGCTTGATTCTTCGTGTTGGGTTTCGAACATAATATTGGGATTGGCTCCGAAATCTGAGTTGAGACGGAATAAATGAAAGCAAAGAAAATTCTGATTTTTACCTGTTTTATTTTAGCCTTTGGGGGCTGGAATTCTTTACTGGCTGACATTTCTGATGCCAGAAATATTGTGGTCCACACAATCGATAATATTTATCTTGATATTTCGACAGACTATGCATCCGAAGACGCACTGCGCACCAATGTCGAGCAAAGTGTACGCCGGCATCTGGAGCCGGTTTTGGACTTTAGTCGGTTTACCAAGCTTATCCTGGCATCGCACTGGAAGAAGGCATCCGTTGAGCAGCGGGACCGATTTGCCGACATTCTCAGAACATTTCTGTACAGAACCCTGTCCAAGGCGATAGTTGAGCACAAGCAGATTATTCTGTCATACCAGGATGATCTTGTCGTACTGGAGCCAAGGCCGGGACGAACCGAGGACCGGGCAATTGTGTCGGTTGTGGTTGAAAACCACTCCAAAGGAAAAATTACCCTGGATTTCCGGATGGGTCAGAAAGACGGGCGCTGGTCTGCCTACGATGTGATTGTTCAGGACGTTAGTTTTGCAATCAACTATCGCGCCATTCTGAATTCAGAAATCAAGAAAAATGGCCTCGACCGCGTGATTGAATCATTCACCTCGACACTCCAGCAATAGCGAGTTCAGTCAGCACACATGACCGGTTAATTGTCCGTCGATTGAAAGTTCCGGACAGCCTATGCGCCAAAAGTTTCTGCAACCCTTGCGAGTCGTGTGATTCCTGACAGCACCCGCGGAAACTTGATGATGTTTGGCCATGGCTTGAAGTCAAGCCGGTCCAGCGCAGTCTTGCCTTCACTCGTGCCCAGTACTTTTTGCCCGACTTTCATGCCGAAGTAGCTCGACAGCGTTATGCCGGACCCGCAATAGCCCATGGCAAAATACAAACCGTTATCCATACCGATGTGCGGGCTGATGTCGGTGGTGTAGGCGACAAATCCAACCCAGCCATAAGAAACCTTCACCCCGGCAAGTTGTGGATAGACTGTGAGCATCTGTTGATACAGGGTTTGTGTTCCGGATCTTGAACCTGCTTCCGTGAACGTAACGCGACCGCCGAAAATGAGTCTTTTCTGATCCGGTGAAAGCCTGAAATAGTTGCCGATTAATCGGGTATCAGAGATCACCCGGTTCTGCGGAATCAGTGTTCGACACAGCTCATCCGGCAGTACTTCGGTTGCGACCTGGAAACTTCCGATCGGTAAAATGCGCCGATTGTGCCATTCAAACTGTCTATCTGTATAACCATTTGTTGCCAGCACCACGTCCCTGGCATCCACTGTACCTCGTGCGGTATGCAGCCGAAAACCATTGGACTTGCGCTCTAGCGTGGTGACCTCACACTGATCTGCAACCATTGCACCGGCTTCGGTTGTCAGCCTCAGTAATTCCAGGTGATACTTGCCAGGATGAATACTGCCGTGCGCCGGCAGCACGCAGCCTCCCTTGAACAGTTGCGAGCCGATTTCAGTGTCCTGTTCAGATTTCGGCACCATGTGATATTCGAAGGCGATTTCACTGGGTGTTTTAGCGTAATTCCTGTTTAGTCTGTCGAATGCCTGCTTTGAATGCACGCCGATAAACCGGCCAGATTGAGTCCAGTCGCAATCGATCCTCTCTTCGTCAACCAGTGTTTTCAGGTATGCCAGTGCCCGATGTCCTTCCTGCACCATTTCGAGCGCGGTCTGGCGGCCAAATCGCTTGGCCAAACGATCGTATTTGGGCTTGTAGCTCGTGCCTGCCTGGCCGCCGTTTCGACTGCTGCAGCCGTAGCCGGCAAGGTCTTTTTCCAAAATGAGTGTTGACCTGCCCGCACGGGCTGTTTGAAGCGCTGCATTGAGTCCTGTATAGCCTGAACCGATCACCGCAACGTCGACAGTTCGCGGCAAGTCTGGCTGGGTGAGCGGCTCGCGCGGTGCGGCCTCCCACCAGTAGGGCATATCCCGGTAATCATTTGCATAAATATTTGACATTCTGGACTCGATTGGCCTGATTAATGTGATGAACAATCCAAACGGATTATAGTGTTCACCCAGCGCAACATAGACCTCAGACCAGGTGCGCAGCGACGGAATAGTCTGTTCGACATCGTTTGGCTGTGAAACAGAATCATAAATCAAATAACATTAGCGCATCTTTCGAAACTTGGATCATAAAAATGAAAAGAAACCTTGGTAGCACCGACATTGAAGTTTTTCCAATTGGACTAGGCGCAATGCCACTTGGAATACGCGGCACTTTGCCATTGCAGGACGCGATTGATGTTATTCACTCAGCTGTTGAGGCCGGTATCAGTTTTATTGATACCGCCAATGTCTATTGTACGGACAATCAGGATATTGGGCTCAATGAAAGAACGATCGCTCAGGCTCTTGGTTCAATCGACAGCAGCGGCATCATTGTTGCGACCAAGGGTGGACTGGTACGTCCCCAGGGGCGCTGGGAACGAAGAGGGTCTCCGCAACACTTAAGAAGTGCCTGTGAAAAGAGCCTGCAGGACCTCAGCGTTGAGGCGATCACCCTGTATCAGCTTCATGCTCCTGACCCGTTGGTACCGTTCTCTGACTCTGTTGGCGAGCTTGCAAGGCTTCAATCGGAAGGCAAGATTTTGCATGTCGGGCTGTCCAATGTCGGGCAGGATTTACTGGATGAGGCGATGGATATTACCACGATTGTCTCAGTTCAGAACCGTTGCAATATCTACCATTCGGTCGACTTAAAAAGTGGCTTTGTTGATTATTGCCGGCAAAACAGCATTACCTATATCGCCTACAGCCCGATGGGTGGGGGCGGCAGGTACACCGAGCTTCGCGATGAAGCAGTGTTATCAGAGCTTGCGGCTTCGCACGAGTCGACGGTTTACCAGGTGACCCTGGCGTGGCTGCTGAAAAAAGGTGACAATATCCTGCCAATTCCAGGTGCAGGTCGCATCTCGAGTGCAGTCAGCAGTGCTCATGCAGTCCATGTCGATTTATCCGCGGACGAAGTCAGGCGTATTGACGGAATCGGCGCGCCCTGAATCAAGGCTGCGGGCGACTTCACGGCCATTTTCGGGTCGGCTGTGAGAGTGAAGTCCATGCGCGGATGCCGCCGACAGCATCATAAACCTGACTGTACCCCAATCGATCGGCAAGAAAGGTGCTGATCACCTTGGAGCGGTTACCGACATCACAAATAATCGCAAGCGGCTTATCAGCCGTTGCCACTTCATTGAGTTTGCTGAGCCACGCATAAACATCGTAGTTGCCGTTGCGGTCAAAAAAAGTCATCAGGTGACTTTCAGGTATGACGCCTGTCGCGCGCCACTCCTCAGGTGTACGCACATCGATCACGGGTACACCCTGCTCAATCAACTGCTGCAGTTCAGCCGGTGTGGCCTTGAGTGAATTTCCAAAGGCGGGACTTGCAGTGCTGAAAAGAAGCAGCAGCACCACTTTCCAGGCTGTCGAGAGCCTACTTTCGAAGCACGCTTTTTTCATACAGGTTGAGAAACTTGCCGTTTGGATCATAGCGGTCTTTTAGTGCCCAGTATTCATTACTTCGGTAAATCTGCCAAAACTCGTTTTCTTCATAGTAAGCATCCGAATAAAGAGACTTGATGCCGCCGAGCTCAGCGGTTTTCTTTTCAATTTTACGGTTAAGGTAGCCGACTGGGTGTTTAGTTCGGGATTTGACAGCATCCCAAAATCCAAAATTGATATATGTTGCATTGGGATGCATCGAAAAGAGCGGAAATCGGCTGGCATTCTCACCGGTGCCAATCGGGCAAATCCAGATTGGCAGCACCCCAATTTCGTTGAGCAGAAACGCCAGAAATTCCGCTGCGTGCTGAATTGGAATGTCAATGTCCTGAATGACTGATTCACAATGAAAACCACCGATTCGGTTGAGGAATCTTGTTGCGCCCCACTTTGAGTTCCAGCGCATTACCCTGGTATAGGTTTGCGAATTCAGACGCTTCTTACCCACCACTCTGCGCATCAGCCCATTTTGCACATAGAGATTTTTTGAACACCAGAACCAGTCAGTGTCCCATCGCCAGATATAGTCCTTGACGGTCAGGTAATCGGTTTCACGCGCTCGGACGGACTTGTAGTAAATGTTCAGATACGTGTAATCGCTGGTAAAAGGCGCCGTATCAACGAATCGTCCTGTCGTGATGTAATGTTCATTCGGACCATAGACACTGCCGTCTAAAAAATCGATATCCGAGTGTTGCAGTGCCGCGATCGCATCAAAAAACTCCTGCGCGTCCTGATACAGCGTGTGATCAAGTCGCACAAAGGGTTTAACCGGCAAGGCAGGTGTTTTCAGTTTGAGAACATACCCCAGCGTGCCGTAAGAGTTGGGCAACCCGTAGTAAAGGTCAGCGTGCTCGTTATCGGGTGTGCAGCTGACCACTGAACCGTCAGCCAGCAACACTTCCATTTCAAGCACTGTCTCGTGCGGCAGACCATATCGAAATGAGGTCGACTCAATGCCGATGCCGGCGATCGCCCCGCCAATGGTAATGGTTTTGAGTTGCGGTACAACGAGCGGCATAAATCCGTACTCGAGACTCGCATCGACCAGCTCGCCGTAGGGATTCATCCCTTCGGAGACCAGCGTGCGCTCAGCCGTGTCAATTTCAAGCAGGTGATTGAAATCGCGCACTGACAGCGCCTCGCCAGCTTCATCGAGCCGGTCTCGAAACAGATTAGAGGTGTCTTTTTGCAGACGAACTGAGGACTTGGCAGTGTGCTGCATTTGCCTGGCAAGTCGGTTTCGGCGACTTGGATAGGACTCAGCAAAGGCAGTTTGAATCATGTTGGCAGGTCCGAATCAGATTCAGTTCCGATGCAGGCTTTCAGTAACGCTAACCAGCTGTTCAACGACGCTGGCAACTTTTTGCCGCTCGGACTCGTCAGTTAATTTGCCATGCTCGTCGAATCGATGCGCGGCACCGCTCAAAGCAAATTGTCTGGGCAGCACAATCATACCGAGCGTTCCAAGTATGGCGCGGACGCTTGCGAGTGTCCTAAGCCCCCCAAGCGCACCCGGGGAGGTCGCAAGCAGTGCGACCGTTTTGCCTGTGAATGCTGCCAGCGCGGGTTCACCTGCAACCGGGCGGGAGACCCAGTCGATCGCGTTTTTGAGAACTGCGCTGATTGCGCTGTTGTATTCGGGGCAGCTGAGCAGTATGCCATGGGCAGCGCACATGGCACCACGCAGTCGAAGTGCATTTTCAGGGACGCCTTCCAGTTGTTCGAGATCACCGTCATAAAGTGGCATGGGGTAGTCCCGAAGATCGATGACAGTGACCTCAGCACCTTTTTTTTCAGCCAGTTGAGCTGCATTTCGAACCAGCATCTTGTTATACGAACCAACTCTTGTACTTCCGGCAAAGGCGAGGATTTTTATTGACATCTGCTGGTTCCCGATGACGCGAATGAATAACAAACAAATAATATTGTAATGAAATTGCGCGCGCTCAGGATTTGACCTGGAAAAAGAGCGGGTCTGGTAGCTGAGCTATGCTTGCCAGACCCGAATGGGGAAATCGTCAATTGCGAATTGCTTGCGTTCGTTCGTGTGAAATTGCTTCAGAAATGGTAGCCGCGTTCATCGTGTGTTGAAACATCAAGGCCCTGCACCTCACTTTCGCTATCTACGCGTATACCGCCGGCCAACAGTCCGGCCAGTTTGAGTGCGATGTAGGTGGCCACTACGGTGTATATAACGGTGGCTACAACTGCGATCATCTGTATGCCAATTTGGCTGCCGATCGAATTTTCCATTCCCTGACCACTAAACACGCCAAGTTTGGCTGATGCGAAAATGCCGGTCAATATTGTGCCAATGATGCCGGCAACGCCGTGGACTGGAAAAACATCCAGCGAGTCATCGAGCCGCAGCCGCTGTTTGATCAGTTGCACAGAAAAGTAACAGACTGGACCGGTTATGACGCCAATGATCAGGGCTCCCGCAGGACCGACAAAGCCGGAGGCCGGGGTGATCGCAACCAGCCCGGCAACCATGCCGGTCGCTGCCGCGAGTGCAGTTGCTGACTTGCGAATGAGATACTCAGTTACCACGAATGACAGCGCGGCCGACGCCGCACAAACATGGGTAACCAGCATTGCCATACTGGCGTCCTGATTGGCTGCCACTGCACTGCCGCCATTAAATCCGAACCAGCCGATCCAAAGCATGCCCGCGCCAATCATGGTGAGCGTCATGTTGTGCGGGAGCATTGCACCGCTTGGAAAGCCTTTACGATTACCCAGCACCCACGCGCCAACGAGTGCTGAAACGCCTGCTGTGATATGAACGACATTGCCACCGGCAAAATCAAGAACTCCGAGTGAGCTCAGCCAGCCGCCGCCCCAGACCCAGTGGGCAATCGGTGCGTAGACCAGCAGGATCCAAAGAATGGCAAAAATGACAACTGCACCAAACTTGATTCGTTCTGCAAATCCTCCCACAACCAGCGCGGCGGCAATGATCGCAAAGGTAGCCTGAAACAGCGCGAACGCAGACTCCGGTACGTTGCCGACCATACTTTCTTCGTACACACCGGCGAACAGGAATTTTCCTAGCCCACCAATGACACCGTTGCCCAGATCGTCAAACGCCAGGGAGTAGCCTGCCACCAGCCAGACGATGCTGACAACGCAGGTGATCGTAAAGCACTGCATTAGAATTGACAGTACGTTTTTACTTCTGACGAGTCCGGCATAGAACAGCGAAAGACCGGGAATGGTCATCATGAGAACCAGAGCCGTTGATGTCATCAGCCAGGAGGTGTCACCGGAATTAAGTGCGCCTTCAGCACCGGCAGCTGGGCTAAAGGCAAGCAGCGCCAAGCTGCCCAATCTCAATTTGTTTTTCATAGCGACACCTGGATGAATGTTTAAATTGCGCTCTCGTCCATCTCGCCAGTCCGAATGCGGATAACGTTTTCGAGCTCCGATACAAATATTTTTCCATCCCCGATTTGCCCGGTCAGGGCAATTCTTCTTATTGTGTCGATTGCGTCATCCACCCGATCGGCAGATACGGCAATTTCGACTTTTATCTTCGGAACGAAGTCGACGACATACTCTGCGCCTCGATAGAGTTCAGTATGTCCCTTTTGCCGTCCGAATCCCTTGACTTCTGAAACGGTCATACCCTGTATGCCGATTTCAGACAGCGCTTCACGGATATCGTCGAGCTTAAATGGTTTGATGATGGCAGTCACCAGTTTCATGTGATCTCTCCTTCGTAAGGGTTTTGTCTATATTTACAGCAATTTTTGTGCCAGCTAATTCTGGCTGAATTTAAGCAAATTCAAGAAAGAATGCACCAAAATGGTGCATGAAGAATGTAGTTTATGCGCGATTGGCGCGCGAGTAGGGCGAGAATTCTGTTGAGAACCGGGCTATGGCAAAGGCCAGGATTGTTATTGTGTGTCGAACAGTGATCAATATTGCTTGCGAATTAAGTGGATGAGTTCAGCGCCGGCAGATTGTTTGTATATTCGATATCACCATTCGTGGTGTACACAGATATATTACGCAGTATCAGAAAGCATTAGAAAAGGAGTGCAGGAATGACCCGACTTTCGAACCTGACAACACTGTCGCGCGTCGCCGCAAGAGCCAGGCGACACGCTACCACCACGATCGCCGCGGCTGTTGTGATCGTCACATCCTTGGCAACCGGAAGCGCGGCGCAGGCACCTGCCGCAACCTCGCTCTACGCTGGTCAGGAAAACCGACCGATCAAGAGTCTGTCGGCTGAAGATCTCGCCGAACTGAGGCGGGGCGGTGGATGGGGGCTTGCCAGAGCAGCTGAACTTAACGGCATGCCGGGTCCCGCCCACCTGCTAGAACTAAAAAACCAAATTCCCCTGACCGCCGACCAGATAATGGCCATCTCCGCTATCTTCGAGGGCATGCGGACGACCGCGATTGCGGAAGGGGAACGGCTTATTTCCGGCGAGGAAGCCTTGGAGACAGCTTTCCGCAACGGCAGTATTACCAACAAGTCTCTGCAAGAGTTGCTGTCGGACATCGGACAAGCAAGGATAGCATTGCGCTATGTGCATCTGGCTGCGCATTTGAAGACGCTGCCGTTGCTCACTCATGACCAGATTGCGCGCTACAACGTCCTGCGCGGTTATTCTGATGACCCGTGCGCGAACCCGCCTAAGGGGCATGACGTCAACATGTGGCGGAAGCACAATGGATGCGATTGACGTGGCTACCGGCAGGTTAAGCGCCTCATCATTCGCCTTATTTTGGTTAGCTTGTGGATTATCTAAGATGGAGACGGTAATCTTTTATTCTCAGTGCAATATTCAAACAGCATCAAGGAATTTCCTTGCCATTGAGAATTCCATTCTTCGTCGGTAAAATCCATCCGCTCGAATACCCTTGAATGGCGTCAGAAAAATATCTTGGGTATCTTTTCTGAACGCGTCGATTTGTCTATTGAGTTGTGGAATCAGATCCGAGACATCACCAAAGTCTCCGCTGATTCTGGTTATGAAACGCGATGAAACCTTAATTGGATAGTCTTTGATTTCGTCAATTTGGCAAAATCGAATGGACGGACAACTTGTGTTATCAAATGAGATGAAACCTAACTTTCCGGTCGGGTCATTAAACCTGAAATTTTTGGATTGCTTGGGAGATGGAATCTTCGCTTGAAGATCTTCAAGTAAGCCAATAAACACGTCATCATTGAATATTTCTACAGCGCCATTTGGCGACTCTGTAAACAGTGCAAGACAAACCGGGTTTTCGGTTTCCGCAAATAACAGTTGATGCAGCAGGATATAGGACTTTAGTCTTTCTCTGAACAATCCGCTCTGCAGAAAACTTGCTGGCAGCAATGCGGCGACATATTTGCAGTGTGTCAGGCATAATTCCAGGCACAACTTGTACACATCATCATATCGCCCGGCCGGGAATGGCAATCCTCGCCGAGTCGCAGAGTTGCGTGCCAGCCACGGCGGATTGGTAATGCAAACGTCGTAGCCTCGGGGGAACGAATGAATCGTATCGCGCTGCTTGACGTCACGGTTCGCAGGGGTAATGTCGAACGAAACAAACTCACGGCACCAGTCAACGTCCTGCAGTGATTTGATGATGTTGTTTGCACCGGCAAAGGGTTCCAGAACAGTTTGATTCGGTAAACCGGCAGCCGTTGCCCAATTTGTGAACGCGATCGAATCAAACGGGTTTTTATGCACCGTAAAATACTGCCCGCGTGATCGCTTGGTACGTTCGTGCAAGCCTAATCCTCCACGAATAGATGGCGTATTGTCAGACAAACGCTAAGCCGGGTCTGGTTAAGCGCGTCTGGATCTGTTAGAGTTTTTGACATTAAACTCAAGCCATTCAAATTGGCGATGTCGACGTTCTTCGGCGTTTTGTAGCAACTCAAACTGAGCGCAAGAAACTCATCAGTGACCGGTTGAAGTCTTGAGACTTTTCAACGTTCGACAAATGCGCTGCCCCTTTGATGACTTCCATGCTTGAACCGGAAATCTGTTCGTGCATCACTCGGGACTCAGCAGCAGGTGTCGCCAAATCCTGATCACCTGCAATGATGTGAGTCGGCATGTCGATACGGCTTAGCTGATCAACATAGTTCAAATTGTAAATTGCGTGGCAGCACCCTACGTAGCCATAAACCGGTGTCGCGAGAAACTGATCACGAATCTCAAGATACGCACTTGGCTCACCTGCCCGGTAGCTTTCAGTAAACCATCGCTCCATGGCAAAGTCAACCAGATGCTGCATGCCGAATCGTTCACCCGACCTGATCCGGCTACGCCACATTTCCCTGGTATCTTCGCGAACGACCGACATTGTGTTGCACAATACCAGGCTTTTCAGCCGCGCCGGTGCCTTGAGTGCGAGACCCTGCCCGATCATACCGCCCATCGAGAGCCCGACCCAATGCACCTGCTCGATTTCGAGTGCGTCGAGCATCGAAATCGCATCGCTGACCAAAAGATCCATGGAATAGGACCCCGGCGGTGCATCAGATCCACCATGGCCGCGGGTGTCATAACGCAATACCCGGTAATTGTCGCTCAGCAGTTTGATTTGCGGATTCCACATGATTGAACTGGAGCCCAGCGAGTGGCCGAGGACAATCACATCACCGGCCGGATTGCCACTCAGTTCGTATTGGACAAGGATGTCATTTGTGCTGATTTTCATTCCGTTCACTGTCAATTTCTGAGAAAACATAGAGTTGGTGGTAAAGGCGTTGATCTTCGTCGTTTTGCAGTTTGGGCTGAGCGCACCAGTGCGTCCAGTCTATCGCCGGAAATCGGATTGAGTTCTTGTGATCAATGGTATCGGGGACATGGGTAACATCTATTGAGTCGCAGTAGTCAATGGCTTCCCTGTAGAGTTCAGCACCACCAATAAACCATATATTGTCATGCTGTGCGCTCCGAATTGCTTGCTCCAGCGAGGCACAATGGTCGGTTTTGGGGCGACTGGTTCGGGTAACCACAATATTTTGCCGTTCCGGCAGCGGGCGGTTTGGTAAAGACTCCCAGGTTTTGCGGCCCATGATAACGGTTGAGCCCAAAGTCAACCGTTTGAACCGTTTCAAGTCGGCGGAGTAGTGCCAGGGAATGGTGCCGTCCAGTCCAATGACCCCATCGACAGTCATTGCAACAATAATTGTCCCGCGGCGTTTCACTGATTCGCGTTCAGACCGCTACGCGGAATTTGATTGCATCATGGGGCGTGTAGTCTGCTATGCGAAATGTGTCGAGTATCTGGTCAGTCGTTGCATCCAGAATCTCATCAATATCCTCCAGCGACTGAATCGATTCGGAAATAGTCAAGCGGGGCAGCGTACGCGGTTGACGTTGAATCTGTTCAAGCAGACCAGGTACATGATCGAATTCCGCATCTGAGCCATCGGGCTTACAGGTGTAGACGTGCGCGTCAACCAGAGTGTGTGCAAATACGCCAGCCTGAAGTCCGGTCAGGTGGGCAAACAGTTCCAGAATGAGCGCGTAACCGGCGATGTTGTACGGTACACCAAGTGCAACATCGGCGCTTCGCTGCGTCAGGTGCAGACACAATACCGGTTCGCCCGCATCGTTGTTTTGAACATTCATGACCCAGAATGCATGACAGGGCGGTAGAAAACTGTTTTGTGCATTGGACGGTGCCCAGGCTGAAACGACATGTCTGCGGCTCATGGGATTCGTTTTGATTTGATCCAGAACCCAGGCAATCTGATCATTGGCGCAGGAATTTGAACCGTCGGTTACCGGAAAAGAACGCCAGAAGTTTCCGTAGGCACTTGGTACGTAGCCTTCTTCATCTGCCCAGGGATCCCAGAATTTACAGTTATGCTTGCGCAAAAGTTCAATGTTGGTACTGCCAGACAAGAACCACAGGTTTTCAATGACGATGTTCTTCCAGGAAATCTCCTTGGTCGTTAATAGTGGAAAACCATCCTGAAGGTCGATCTGATAGTTGTAGTTGAACGTTGACAGGGTATCAACGCCGGTGCGATTTTCTTTGCGCCGGCCATATTCCAGCACGTGTCGTACGACGTCCAGATACTGTTTCATCGCTGCTCAATGGCTAAGTGGCGAAATTGCATATTCACGTACACCAAAGCAGGAGAAGCGATACTTACCTCTTCGCCGAGTACGACAAAGTCCGGGCAAAAGCGAGAATTGGGTCGATCACATCAGGTGCCGCGCTCAGCCCTTGGATGATGCCGGTTTGAAGTACTCTTCAAGAATCTTGCGAGCCAGATAAGCCGGCTTCACCCGCCATTTTTCTTTACTCACGGTGACGGTCGCGATTGCAAGTTTGTCGTCACCTGAATCGCCGTAGCCGACAAACCATTCGGTTTTCCCCTTTGGATTTTCGCCCGTAAGCGTACCGGTCTTTCCTCCAACATCAAGGTCAGCATAAGTGCCTTTGAAAAATTTGCGAAAGTGTTTGCGGGCGGAGCCGCGTTTTACGGTGGCCCTCATCAATACTCGCAAGTCGTCTGCGGTGTCCTTATCCAACACCTCAATAGAGCTTGGCTCGGACTGATAGAGCAGCGGACCGGCAGCATCAACGGCAAAGTCAACCAGATTGGGTTCAACCATAACGCCATCATTCGCAATGATTGCCGGCAGCAATGCTGCGTGTATCGGAGATATTGTCGTGTCGCGCGTGTAGCCGGAGGCTGCCTCAGCAATTGACCATTCATCGTCGGAGCTGAAGCCGGTTTTGCTGGGTTCGATTGTAATGTCAACAGGAACCGGCTGGTTAAATCCGAACCGGTCAGCATAGGTCTGTAATTTTTCGGCACCGACGTCAAATACACCAATGCGGCCAAAAACAGTATTGATAGAAAGCGCAAATGCGCGCGTCAATGATGTATTTCGGGTCCACTTATTGGTCTTGTGTCGAAGCACATTGGACTTGTATAAAGAGGTGTCTTTTCCGTTATACAAATATGTGGAACTCGGCTTTGCAATGCCGGAATCGATTGCTGCGGCTGCCGTAACAATCTTGAATACCGAAGCGGCCGGAAACCCGGAATGAACTGTCATGTTTTGTTCATCGCTGCTGGCGCGAACGTAACTCGACATGGCCAAAATTCGACCCGTATGGGGCTGCATTGCGACAATCGCTGTGTAGTCGGGTTTGTAGCGCAGAATCAACTCGTCAATATACTTGTTCAACTCCGGTTCAATGTTGTAATGCACAATGGCATCAAAGTCATAATCGTCGGCCATCAGCCTGACAAAACTTGGATATTCATTCGTGAGAACATCGTTGGTGATCGATTGCGCAATGTGGTGCTTTTCAATGCCCCAAACCTGTTCGTGGGTACGGCTCGTCTCAACCGGTGATTCGGGGTAAAACTGAAACGCGATAAAAACCACAACAGCCAAGGTTGCCTTGAAAAACCATGAGAGTAGCTTGGCGAGAAAGAACCGAGTCTCAGCTTTTCTTCTGTTGTTCTCAAACTGTGAAGAAACGCCCTGCTGGCGGCGCGCTCGGCTGTTTTTTCTCAACAACCCAGATGAGTGAGAATTGTCTCTACGCGGCATTTAGAATACTGGATTGATTGAATCGAACATTACTCCTTGAAGTCTAGTGTAATGTTTTCCCACTTTAAATTTTACTTTGAGAAGTTTACTTGTTCAACTGTAAATTTTACCTTGCCATCCGAAAAATCAGCCACGATGAAGCCGGTCTCGGGACGGCAGCTGGAATTGGCATCGCGATCGTCTGGCCAAACAGCATCCAAGATATTGTAAATATGGGAGTTTTCGACAATACGAAGCGGTAGATTCGTGCCTGAATAGGCGCGCGCAAGTGCATAGCTTACGCGTGAGCTCATTTGGCGATCGATCAGACAGTCGTCGTCACACGGTTGCGGATGCCAGGTCGACTGGTGTGCTTGCTGCGGGTAGCTTACCCAATTCGCGGGCGCTGTATTCAAGAGCGTTTCCAGGCCGGCAATCGCGCCTTCAATCAACATTGATTCAATCTCGCAGAGCCGCATGTCGACATGGTAGGGCAGTGCTTCGAACATGAGAATGGCACCGCCATCGATGTGTTCGGACACCTCGTGAAGTGTAACCCCGGTTTGAGTTTCACCAAACCGCAACTGCCAGAAAATGGGATTGGCCCCTTTGTATCCGGGCAGCTTTGACGGGTGAATATTGATACAGCGAAGTCTCGCAAGCTGAACGATAGAGCGCGGCAGTTTACGCGGGTAACATGACAATAAAAACAAGTCTGCTGGCAGATCACGCAGAAATTGTGCAAGCCGGTCTTCATCGCCTTCGGAAAAGTAAATTGAAAGGCCCTGCTGATTGCAAAGCTCAAAGATTTGGTGCTGCGTGGAACGAAATATGACATCATCTTTGCCGGCTGACTGCAACTCGGCAGGTGAATAGGCATCGAGAACGACTGCCAATAGCCGAAATTTTCGTTCGACCAGGTTTGCCAGCGTGAAATATGTGAACTGACTCAGTGAGCCAAAAAGAACGATGCTTGTATCACAGATCGCCATTGTCCATTGTTTATCAGTTCAGAAACGGCACCCTCATGCCGCGCTGTACTGCCGGCCGTTCAGACAGTGCATCAAACCACCGTTTGACGTTTGGGTAGGTGTTAAGATCAATTTCCTGCCACTCAAAGCGCGCGGCCCACGGATAAATTGCCATGTCAGCAATGGAATAGTCCCCGGCAACAAATTCATGCTCGGCAAAGCGTTTGTCCAGCACCTTGTAGACCTGGTCTGCGATCGTATCAAAACGGTTAATGGCGTACGGGACGGGCTGCTTGGCAAACCTGCGAAAATGGTGGAGCTGACCCAATGGAGGTCCAAAATTGCCAATTTGCCACATCAGCCACTGCATGATGACTGACTGCCCGGTTGAATCGGCACTCCAAAACTGGCCTGTTTTTTGCGCCAGATGAATCAGAATCGCACCTGACTCAAAAATAGACAGCGGTTTGCCGTGATCGCCAACGGGGTCGACAATCGCGGGAATTTTATTGCCAGGACTGATCAGGAGAAACGACTCGGCGAACTGTTCGCCCTTGGTGAAGTTGACCGTGTGAACGTCGTAGTCAAGGTTCATCTCTTCCAAAGCAATCGAGATTTTGCGCCCGTTCGGGGTCCCCCATGTGTAAAGCTGTATGTTTGTATCAGACATTGATGATGGCCTCGCATGGATGATTAATTCTTGACAAACAGCTTGCGCGGGTAGTTGGCAAGCAATTCCGGTCCCGTTTCCTTAACGACAAAACTCTCAGTGATCTCAAATCCCCAATCTTCACCCCAAATTGCGGTCATGAAATGGAAGGTCATATTTTCCTTTAGCACACTGCGGTCGCCGAGACGCAGACTGATCGTGCGCTCACCCCAATCGGGTGGATAGCTGAGCCCGATCGGATATCCGGAACGGCCATCCTTGGATATGCCGTACTTGCTGAGTGCCTTGTTGAAGGCAATGATAATATCTTCGGCAACGTTGCCGGTACGGGCAGCCTCCAGACCTGCAGCCATGCCTTCCTTGACAGCTTTTTCGGTGTCGAGAAACTTCTTGGGTGGCTCACCTAAGTAAATCGTACGACACAGGGGGCAGTGATAACGTCGATGACAGCCGGCAATTTCAAAAAATGTACCTTCATCGCGTTGCAGCGGTCGGTCGTTCCAGGTCAGGTGCGCGGCCGATGCATCAGCACCTGACGGGACCATGGGCACAATCGCCGGGTAATCGCCGCCGTGGCCATCTGCGCCTGTTATCGCGCTGTGGTAGATCTGCGCAACGAGATCGTTCTTTCGCATACCGGGTTCGATAATCTCAAAGATTTTTTTGTGCATTTCCTCCACAATTCGTCCGGCGCGTTTCATATAGACCAATTCGCGCTCCGATTTAACCGTTCGCTGCCAGTTAACCAGTGTGTTTGCGTCGACAAATGTTGCATTCGGCAATCCTTTTTTTAAAGCAGCCAAGGTTGCTGCCGAAAAATAGTAATTGTCCATCTCAACGCCCACTCGCATGCTTCCCCAGCCGCGCTCGGCAACGATCTTGGCCAGCAAATCCATGGCATGACGTTTTGGCGTCATAACGTAGTCGTCCGGATAAGAGAGCACACATGAATCCGGCATGTATACAGTGCGTACCGCGCCCCTGGCATCCATCTCCCGTCCGTACCACACAGGGCTCTCCGAGTGCGTGATCAGTACACACTGCGGGGTATAAAACGACCAGCCATCATAACCGGTCAGCCACGCCATATTTGAAGGGTCGACCGTGATGAGCAGCTCAACACCCGCAGCTTCCATTGCGGCGCGGGTTTTTCTTAATCGTTCAGCGTATTCAGCAACTGTGAAGTCAGGGTGAGGATTTGGCATATTGGATTCCTTGAGTTAGTCGGTGTCGTGATGCAAAACGGATGCAGATGTGCTGTCTTTATGCGGGTTTGATTGAGTGGCTGACGGCTAAAGAAGCTGCTGAAAGATGCTTACTGAGTGGCTCTAAGTCTCATCAGCCCTTCGAAGTCACCGCCGTCGCTGGTAATATAGAGCCAGCCGTCAGGCCCGACTGCAACACCTGCGGGACGCGCCCACCGCTTGCCATCTTCAAACTGAAAACCGGTCACAATGGGTACAACGTCAATTGCGTTGCCGTCTTCGAATCGAACCAGCACCACGGCTGGCGCTCTGCGGCTCGCGCGGGAACCGGTAAATCCGCCATCAGGCTGTGTTGCCCAGGACCCATGCAGTGCAACGGCTGCACTTAGCTCAAAGCGTTCATCCAGCGCGCCTTTTGGAATGAAAGTCATACCAAGCGGTGCATTGCGCGCGGGAAATGTAGCGACCGGGATTTCCACCTGTTCTTTCGGAAACGGCGGGTTCGAGTCGATGCAGTCATCGCGGACAATGCGCGTGCCATCGTACTGAAACCACGGCATGCCGTGAAAAGAGTCCGGTGCGACTTTGGCGAAATACTCCGGCGGCGATTCAAATCCGAGGTGGTCGGGGCCGTTATTTGTCGCATACATCACCTGCGAGGTGGGGTGCCAGTCAAAATCTACCGGATTTCTCAAGCCTGATGCAAAGGGCACAAGAATGGCCGGACTGACTGATTCGTCAACTTTGAAAATGCCACCCCGTCTGTGTCGAAAGGGATAAGTGTCTGAAATCAGCTGGTCGGTGCAGTTGCCGGAGATGCCAAGGCTGACATAAAGTGCTTGATCAGGCCCCAGCCGGACTGTGCGCGAGGAGTGTCCGAAACCGCCAGGCAGGGCAGTGACATACCGGAGCTTTGCCGGATCGCCGCGCGTTGCAGACGAATCATACGGCAGGCGGTAAAGATTGGAGATGGTTGCGACGAACAGCTCCTCGCCGCGAACCGCGACACTGTGGGGGTAAGTCTCCAGCCACATAAACTGATCCGCGGTGCTATAGGGTGGCGTCAATCGATAGACCCGTTTCCCCGACCCGATGAACATATTGCCATCGGGTGCAAATTCGATCAACCTTGGGTGGTCCAACTCCGCACTCAGTATTTCAAGCTGGTAGCCATCCGGTACTTTGATTTCTACGCGCCCGATGCGCGGATGCTCCAACAGCTGTTCGCGAAGCGTTATTTCGGCTGCTTGTGCCGCAACATTGAACTGACTGGCGAGCAGCACCAGCACACCTAGCCCAGCAGCATTCAGGAAACGGATCATGTCAGCAGTATGTCCTTGGCGCGATTGATTCTGGCTGCCAGCCACGTGGAGCCACCGCGGTCAGGGTGATTTCTCTGCATCAAAGTGCGGTGGGCTTCAATGATGTCCTTTTCGGTAGCTGATTCATCCAGCCCTAAAATCTGCAGTGCTTCATCACGGGTCATCTCGTCGGGATCAGCACCGGGGGCATCATGCCCGGCGTGTTGACGAACGTACTCCTCCCAATCATCGGTTCGCATGCGGTCGAGATAGGTTTCGAGAATCGATGCTGACTGCGGGTCTTTTTGGCGGTAAACCTGCAACAGCTGAGCGAGCTGATTGATGTCGAGATCAGCCAGCGATTGCCCCTTGAAATCACCGGCAAGCACGGTGCCCTCGATTGTTCCACTGTCGTGGTCCAGGATCATCTTCAGGAACTTTGTTTTTACATCGGAAGTCTGTCCTGGTTTGGACCCGGGTACCGGACCGCCCTGCCAGGACTTAAACATGCTATAGGCACTTCGCAGCATGATAATGCGTTGAATCCACGGAACCGCCGCGGCTGCCAAAGCAAATATTGCCGGCAGTTTACCGGTCAGAATCAGCGCCAGCAAGATTCCAGCCCCACCGTAGAGGAGTGCAATTTTGAAATATTTCTGACGGTTCAGGCGATTGGCCTTGTTGCCAATCTTGCTGACGATCCACATCAGTCCGATCACAAATGCGAGAATCAGAAAAAAGCGCACGAACATTGCTTATTTGCCGGTGATCTGATGGGTCAGCTGGGCGACAACGCCGCGCCGTTTACTGCTGAAATTTTCCAGCGCCCTGCGGCCACCGGACGCATATACTGCCACCGCGGCAAGTAAATCCTTAAGCTGCTGAGCGCTTGAGGCATCGAAGCGACAGTATGCACCTTTACTCAGCCGGGCGATGCCGCGAAAGCCTTTTTCGGCCGCGGGGTCATAGCCTTCGTGAAACATGAATGCAGGAACGCCGCTTATTCCCAGATGACCGGCTTTGTCAAACAGCTGATCGACCGATTCTTCCATCGCGTCGCCGACAAACACCATTGCATTGACATGCTGTTTTTCGTTCTCGCGCAAGGTATGATCGAGTAATCGTCCGACCTGCGTCAGCCCTCCAGAGCACTTGACACTGCTCATCAGCCGCTGCAGTGCAGTTGCTGAGCTCACCCACTTGCCGACGTAAAATTCACGAAATCCGCGGTAAAAACAAAGCTGCACATCAAGTCCACCGCTGACCGAGGCTGCATTGAACATCTCTGACTGAATATGACAGGCCTGGTCCCACATCGGTTCGCGGCTGGCCGTGGCGTCCATGGCGAAAATAAGCCTGCCGCGGCTGGAACTTGCAACCGGACGCGGTGCGAGTTCTACTTTCTTGAGGAACTCGGCGACTTCGGAATTCGAAGAAGTTGTCAGCTGGTTTTTTTTCGATGCTGCCATATCGCACCACTTTACACTTCAATCCGCATTACGGATTCAGGTGGTGTGAAGATTTCTCGATGCAAGAATGCGATCGACGATTTCAAATGCATTGACAGAAATATTCTTGTTGGCGGCAATTTCCTCGAGTCTCTTATACATTGAATTTTGCCGGTCTTTGTCGTAGCGATGAATTTCCGAGAATGCTTCTGCCAGCTGCGCGGCCCCTTGTGGATTGTACTTGTCGATTCTGAGTACATTGTTTTTCAGAAACTCATAGCCGCTGCCGTCTGCTGCATGAAAGCAGTAGGGATTGGCGTGGCAGAATGCTCCAATCAGAGAATATACTCGGTTTGGCGTATGGAAGCTGAACGACTGGTGTGACAACAGCCTGACAACGTTCTTCAGGGTGTCATCTCTCGGAACAGTTGACTGAATGCGAAACCACTTGTCGATGACCCCGGATTCACTTTTCCACCGGTCATAGAATTGGTCCAGCGCACGCTTTTGCGACGGGCTGTCTGAGCTCACCAGGGCGGTCAGCGCGGCAGTCAGGTCAGTCATATTGATGCTGTGGCGGAACTGATCTTCTGCAAGTTGATGGACGGCTTCGGAATCGAGTTCAATCAGCAGATTCAGGCACAAATTGCGCAAACTTCTTTGTCCGATTGCCGTGGCGCTCAGGTCCGGCGGTGGATTGAGTTCCTGATACAGGCTGATGAGCTGATCAAAATATCGTTCGGCGATCATTCGAACCAAACATTTCCGGGCCCGATGAATCGCGACCGGGTCAATCACATCCATCGCCTGGGCGATGGCAATCTCAGACGGCGGCTCGAGGAGCAGAACGCTGAATTGTGGATCCTCCAGCGCGCAATCAAGAACCGAGTTGTAAGCGGCAAAAAACGCATCACTCACTTGCGGGTGCTGATTGTTTTGAATACTTACGACCAGTTCCAGCAGCTCGGTTTTCGAAATTCGCTGCCAGGCATCCCATCGACAAAAAGCGTCATCGTCATGAGACAGGATAAAGTGAAGTTCGTACTCAGAATTGGAATCTTCAATCAGAACGGGCGCGCTGAAGCCTCTAAGCAGCGAAGGAATCGGTTGACGGTCGATGTCGCTAAAGTTGAATGTCTGCTTGAGTTCTTTGAGTTCCAGCAGGAATTCATCGGCTTTTGCCCCTTGGCCATTATCCAAGGATGTCGTAATTCGCTCACCGTCTGCATCAAGCAGTGCGAACTGGATGGGTATATGCATGGGTTTTTTCGCCTTCCCGGTGGCCGCATCCGGCGGTGTCTGCTCAAGTGTTAGCTGAAATATCCGCGTGTCAGGGTCGTAGCTTCGTGTGACCTTAATTATTGGCGTGCCTGCTACGTGATACCAGCGGCGAAACTGTTGCAGGTCGCGCCCGCTTGCCTGTTCCATAGACCGGATGAATTCCTCGACCGTTACTGCACAGCCATCGTATTGCTCAAAGTAAAGATCTGTTGCTGCGCGGTAGTGCTGTGCACCGAGCAGCAGATAGAGCATGCGGATGAGTTCGGCGCCCTTGTTGTAGACCGTGATGTTATAAAAGTTGTCGATAGTGAGATAAGAGTCTGGCTGTACAGCATGTCGTTTAGGACTTGCGTCCTCTCTGAACTGGTGGACCTTGATGAGGTTAACGTCATGAATTCGCTGCACCGCGGCTGACCCCATGTCGGCACTGAACTGCTGATCGCGAAAGATGGTAAATCCTTCCTTGAGACTGAGTTGAAACCAGTCTCGCAGGGTTACCCGGTTGCCTGACCAGTTGTGAAAGTACTCATGTGCAATGACGCTTTCTATTAGATGGAAGTCCCGGTCGGTTGCAGTCTCGGGCTTGGCAAAAACGTACTTGGAATTGAAGATGTTCAGACCCTTGTTCTCCATCGCGCCCATGTTGAAGTGTTCGACTGCGACAATCATGTAGCGATTCAGGTCGTATTCGCATCCGTATACCTCCTCGTCCCATTGCATAGCCCGTTTCAGACAGGACATGGCGTGACCGCATTTGTCAAGATGTTTTTCGGTCGCGTAAAACTCCAGCTTGACAACTTGATTCGACCGGGTCGTAAATTCATCCTCCAAAACCGCCAGATTGCCTGCAACCAGGGCAAACAGATAACATGGCTTCGGGTGCGGATCATGCCAGGTGACAAAGTGCCGTCCGCCGGCAAGATCCCCTTTATCAATCAGCTCTCCGTTCGACAGCAGAACCGGAAAGTCTTGTTTTTTTGCTTCAATCGTGACCGAATAATGGCTCAGAATATCGGGCCGGTCAGGGAAGTAGGTGATACTCCGGAAGCCTTCTGCCTCACACTGAGTGCATAGTATGTCTCCCGACTTGTACATGCCCGACAGTGCAAGGTTGCTGGACGGGTCAATGGTGTTTGAGATGTCAAGTACAAACTCATCCGGAGGATCCAAAATGCCAATACCGTGGTCGCCAACGATCAATTCGTCCTTTTTTGGTTCTGAACCGTTGAGTGCAATCGAGCCAAGTTCAAGATTGGAGCCATTCAGGAAAAAGGGATCGTAGGTCGTTGCGTGTGGATTTTTTTTAACCGTCAGCTTCGAGTGGACGCGGGTGGCACTTTCGTGCAGGTGAAAAACCAGGGCAACGTCCGGAACTGAATACGGCGGCGGTCGATAGTTCGCGAGATACGTAGATATCGCCCGTTTTTGTGACATCAGGGAGACAGCTGTCAGCGGTTTAGCAATGGAATCCGGATCGGATTACCAGGTGTCAATCCAACGGTCGACAAAGTTTTGGCACCAATTGCCCATATCAGTCCCATAGCGTGATTCGTCTGTCAGTTGCTGGTCAGCACCATGTGCACCATTGACGCTCAGCATATGGCCTGCACTCGACATCCAGTCCTGCATGATTGTGCGGGTAACTTCGGGGTGAAACTGAAATCCGTAGGTGTTATTGCCGTATCGATAGGCCTGATTTGGAAATTGTTCGCCTTCAGCGAGCAATTCACAGCCTTCCGGTAGCGTGAAGCCTTCGCCATGCCACTGGTAAAAATGGGCAGGGGCAGGCAAAAATTCATCTGCAGCAGCGGTTGGTGTGATTTTATGAAATCCGATTTCCATAATGCCGTCCGGATGTTTGCCAACGGTCGCGCCCAGCGATTTAGCAACGAGCTGAGCGCCAAGACAAAGGCCAAGTGTTGGTCGACCGTCGTCAAGCCACTTTGAAATCCACTCGAGTTCATCTGCGATATAGGGCTTTTCGGGGCCGTCATTGGCACTTTGAATACCTCCGTAAATCAAAAGTGCGTCATATTCGTCGGGATTGTCAGGCATTGGAATGCCGCGTGCCGGGTTGACGTTTTCCCGTTCAATTCCCCGGTCTCGCAACCGCATCGCGACATAATCGTTGCGTATGTCGTCCATGTGTCTGACACAAATGATTTTCTTTGGCATACTTTGTTGTCTGAGATGTTTCGTAGTAGGGCAATTATTGCTTGAGCTTATTTGATATGCAGCAATGATTACACGATCATGATCAGCAATATGACGAACAGAATAACAGCACCTATGGGTAACAGAAACCCTGGCCAGTCCTTTTCAGCACTGCGGCTTCTGCGTGCCGCTTGCCGCAAACCTGGTACTGCAAAAAAGAGCAAGGCGATGACAATCGCGCCAAGCACGACCATTTCCCATGTCTGCAGTGCTTCACCCATCAAATTGTGCTCATCTAATTCGTATTGAGTCGATTATTTTAACTTGCTTGCGGAAGCCAGAAATTTCAAATTTCAAGGTGCCAGACCAAGTCTTCAGACTCTATGCTCGAAATCGGTGCACGTAACCGGGTGAACCGCTTACACAAAAGTCCGAGCCGCCTTCGATACGCTTGAAATTTATCGCGCTATGTGTCAATATATGTATTAGATGTGCTGATGAAAGGCCGAGATGACACCATGCGACAAGTGGGCATGCCCACAGATCACCAAAATGGCCAGTTCTGTTCTCTCAGCGTCATCATTGGAGGCGAATTAAGCGACCTCCCACAATAGAGGCGGAATGATCAGCACATCGTGTATTTGCCGTTGGAACACGGGCTTGCCATTGCGGTGTGGAGTTTGCGTGCTTAGCCGGGAGTCAGGGGGTTGTCGAGCGAAGGGAGTCTTTTGTTGGACAAAGGTTCAGCAGATGCCCATATCAGCACTTCAAATTAGCTCACGCGGCACAACGAAGTCAATGACTTCAGCCATTCCAGGCTGCAAATCAGTCCACTTGTCCACCGCGATATCGCAAACCAGTGTTGCTGCGGTTGGATACCGACTAAATTCGAAATGAAGCGGTTGGCTTTGCACGACTTCTTCGGCAAAATATCCAATTCCCGGATTGTGTCCCAGTATCAGTACCGGCGAGTCGTGCACCGTAGACAGTGTGTTAAAAATTTCTTGTGTGCTGCCGTGGTACAAATCTGGCTCCAGTCGGACATCGCAGCCATCGGGCATGAATCGCTCGATTCTTTGCCAGGTCTCACAGGTTCGCCTGGATGTAGAGCAAAGAACAATTTTTGGAATATACCCGTGCTCAGCAAGCCATTTGCCGATTGCACTGCCTGACTTTCGCCCCCGTTTTGAAAGTGGGCGGTCGTGATCTCTTAAATAGGGATCGTCCCAGCTCGATTTTGCGTGTCGTGTGACAATAAGCCGCATTTTTCACTCCTTCGAAGGTACTCGATAACGCAGCCATTTTCTGGCAATCTGTCTGGCCGGCATCTCAATTTTGCAACGTCAATGTTTAGCAACTGCCGAAGCAGGAGTGGCGGTTTATGAAGAAAAGATCGTATTAGATGTGACTTCACTGACGATAATTTCCTGCGTTATTCATTCTTCTATTTTTAATTGCGATGGACCGGTCTCGTTACCATACCTTTACCGACGCAATGGTGGCCTTTCAGTATCACCAAGTCCTTCAAGCACTACAGTCCCATGGCCAGGAAACTCAACTGTCAAGCTCAACTTACCACCCATAGCCTCAACATAACTGCGCAAGGTAGACAGTAGCAGGTCGCTTCGTTTTTCCATGTTCGAAACCGTAGCTTGCCGTATATTGAGAACGTCAGCCAACTGCGCTTGAGTAAGTTTCTTGGCTTTACGTAGCTTTTGAAGTGTCAGGTATTCGGTTTCCAGTCGATTGGCTTCAGCAATAATTCGATTGCGTCGATCCTCGGGAAATTCATTCATTAATTCATCAAAAGGGATGCTCATTATTTCCTCCTTTGCTGCGACATTAAGTGGTGTTCAAATCGTTCGTCAGCTTTAGCAATTAGCCGCTTGTAAAATCGCTTCTGATTGACTCCGACCTTATTTCCTGCAACTAGTAATATTGCTTTGCGGTCGGCATCGAATGCAAACGCGACTCGCCATTCACCATTGCTGACTGAGCACCTCAATTCTTTCATTTTGGCGAATTTAGATCCACTCAAAGTGTCTGCGTACGGACGTCCCAGATTTGGTCCAAACTTCTCCAACAGTAAAACTCTGACAGCAATAGCGTCTTGCGCCGCTATTTCAATTTCTCCAAATTCTGCTTTGAATTCGTCATGAATCTCAACTTTCCACATTATGTGTGATTATAGTGTTGCATCTATATTTCGATTTCCTAATTTCAGATGTTAAACCGTTTGCGCCCAAAAGGCATCTATCCAAACCGTATCAGCAATCTCCCCTCAAATTGCGTTCTCCATTCTGAACAATTTCGGAAATTTGAGACTCGAATGTAACTTGAACCACCATACACCAAGCTAGTGAATCCTTTGTATATTAGATGGCTCAGAACTTCAGTTTAGTCAAGTATATAACCCCCAAAAAAAAGGCGGATTATGAATAACCCGCCTAATACTGAAACTTCAAGACCCAAATGAGTCAATCATTCGAGCCTTGAGTCCCAAATGGAGACAAATGAGCTTTAATCAATTAGACATGTTGCCGGTACTTTAGTTTCACGGTTTGATGGTTTTCTAATGAAAATTTCGCGATTTGAATTTGTTCCACAAAAGCAGGTCAACCGGCTCCCATACGTGATCAACAATCAGATGCACAACGTTGTTGGCAACCTGTAACTTACCCTCAATTCCCAACAGCGAGAGTGTTTTCGCGAGCGTTGAATAGCGCTCAAAACACTGTGGCCAGAAAACCGCATTGACGAACCCTGTTTCATCTTCGAGCGTCATGAAGACCACACTGGATGCACTGGCTGGTCTTTGCCTGCAGATAACAGCACCGACGTACCGCACCCTGCAGCCGTCCGGCATCTGGCTGACTGTTCTGGCACTTGGCAGACCCCGGGCATGCAACTGTTCCCGATAGTGCATCAGCATATGACCGCGGCTGCTCACCCCGGTGCTCTGATAATCCCAGGCAGTTGACTGTTCAGCACTTAAGGTTTCAAATTCGACCGGATGTTTGGGTGTGGTGACAAGGTCCTGCTGAGCACTGACGCCATGGGCTTCCCACAGGGCTGTTCTTCGATTGGCCGACAGTCCTCTGAGGGCGCCCGCCTCGGCGAGTTTTCGAACGGCTGCTTTGGATACCCCGGTTTTATGTGTGAAGTCCTGAACAGATTGAAAATCACTGGATATCGCTTCGATCGCCTGCAGGTCTTTGTCGCTGATTCCCTTGACATAATGAAGCCCTACTCGCATGGCGTAGCTGCCAACACTTTCAGAACACGGCTCCAAGGTACAGTCGCGCTGACTGAAACGCAAGTCAACCGGACGGATTCTGACACCGTGCCGGCGCGCATCTTCAATGATGGTGGACGGAGAGTAAAACCCCATCGGCTGTGAATTCAAAAGCGAGCATGCGAACTCGGCAGGGTAGTGACACTTGAGCCAGGCCGCCGCATAAGCGATCAAGGCAAAACTGGCCGAATGAGATTCCGGAAAGCCGTACTCACCAAATCCTCGAATCTGGTCGAACACCTGTTCGGCGAATTTTTGCGCAATGCCCTTTGCCATCATACGTTGAATCAGTTTTTCCCGGTGCCGTTCAAGGCGGTCGGCTCTGCGCCAGGCAGCCATGTCGCGCCGTAGCTGATCAGCTTCACCGGGCTGATAATCAGCTGCCACCATAGCCAGTTTTATCACCTGTTCCTGAAAAATGGGGATGCCGAGCGTTTTACCCAGAACGGAAACCAGCGAGGGGTGCGGATAGGTCACCGGTTCTTCACCGCTGCGTCTTCTGAGGTACGGGTGTACCATCCCGCCTGAAATCGGTCCGGGCCGAACGATCGCAATCTGCACAACCAGGTCATACCACTTTTCTGGCTTCAGCCTGGGCAGCATGCTCATTTGTGCGCGGCTTTCGATTTGAAAAACACCAGTCGTATCGGCCTTGTGCAGCATCGCGAAAACCTGTGCATCATCTTTTGGGATCGAACTCATGTCCAACTCAATGCCACGATGATGCGAAATCATATCGAAGCACCGATGCAGTTGCGTGAGTGCGCCCAGCCCCAGCAGGTCAACTTTGAAAATCTTCATAGCCTGAATATCATCTTTCTCCCACTGAATCACGGTGCGGTTGGGCATGGTGGTATTTTCGACCGGCACCATTTCAGCGATGTTGCCGACGGAAAATACAAAGCCGCCCGGATGGATCGACAGGTGGCGTGGAAAATCAATGATTGAATTGGCGAGCGTCATCAGCAGCCGGTACTTGTGAATCGAGGGGTCAATCCCGGCTTTGACAAAGTCGGTTTCCTGCACTTGTGCGTGTGAATTGATTTGCTTGGAGAGTCGCTGCAGTTCAAGCTCCGGGAGCTCCAGTACTGCACCGACATCGCGCAGTGCAGAGCGGCTGCGATACCGAATGACTACGGCAACCATCGCCGCGTAGTCCCTTCCATAATTCGAGTAGACATGCTGAATAACCTCTTCGCGCCGTTCGTGTTCGATATCGAGATCGATATCCGGTGGTTCGTTGCGTTCCCGGGACAAAAAACGTTCGAACAGAAGGTCCATGCTGACCGGATCAATATTCGTAATTCCCAGGCAGAAGCAGACGGCAGAATTCGCCGCTGAACCGCGTCCCTGACAGAGGATATTTTGCTGCTTGCACCAGTTGACAATACGCTGCATGGTGAGAAAATAGCTGCCATATCGCAACTCTTCAATCAGCTTGAGTTCGCGTTCGAGCTGCCGGCTGACAGCTTGAGGTATGTTACCTGAGTAGCGCTTGAGTGCGCCGCTCAGGGTTGCCTCGCGCAGTGATTCAGCGACCGTCATCCCGTTGTCATTGGGTTCGTCCGGATAAACGTAGCGAAGCTCATCGAGTCGAAAACTGCAGTTCTCCGCAATCTGTTCAGTTGCCTCAACTGACGGCAGATCATCGGCAAACATACGGATAAAGTCGCCTGGTCCGATCAGCTTGTGCAGTGCATTGGGCTTGAGCAGGTTTTCGCAGGTTGTAAAACTTCGCTTGAGTCGGATGCAGCTGATGAGATCCTGTACCGGCCTTTGGCTGGTACAGTGATACAGGGTTTCCAGGGCTGCAACAGTACGAATGCCGTATTTTTTTGCTGTTTTTCTGGATTGGATTTCGAGCAAGGGGTCGCGGGGCTCCCGATGACGGCAGACCATGATAAAAAGCCGCGCCCCAAAGGCCTGTTTCATCATGTCGAAAATATCATCTGTCGGGTATTCGTTGAGTATCGCATGGTTTTGTGGGGGCCATAGCGCATACAGTCCCCGGGCGTGAAGACACAGCTCCTGGAACATAACTGTGCTTTTGCCTTTTTCGCATCTTCGTCGACCGATTGTGATCAGTTTGCAAAGGTTCGCATAGCCCGTGGAGTTTTGAGCCAACAGTACAACACTGAAAGTCGGCCAGTCTGGTTCTGAGATGGTCAGCTCGGAGCCGATGATGAGATGGATGTTGTGTTCCAGTGCTGCCAGGTGGGCCTTGACGACCCCGTAGACTCCATCCCGGTCGGTCAGTGCGATGGCTCTTAGACCTAGCTCGGCCGCCCTGCCCACATATTGTTCGGGAAAGCTCGCGCCTTCAAGGAATGAGTAGTTGCTCTTGCACCACAAGGGGGTATATAGAACAGGGGGAGGCATGGTTACTGGATAAATCCCTGTGCATACCACGCGCGGCTGTTTTTGTCATAAAAAATCCATTGTGCATCGCCTGAGCCGGTTTCCACGAAATAATCATTACGCTGCACACTGTTCGTTCGCCACCAGAAGCCGGATGTTGTATAGGGCCCGAGAATTCGCTGCGCTGCGGTTTGTTCTGGCGTCGGTACGCGACGCGGCTGATCCAAAAAGCGGCGCATCATGGAAGTGTGAACCTGCTGCCCCGGTGTGCTGGCTTGCAGCTGGTCAAAGTCCTCCCATTCAAAGGCGTCATGCGGCAGGTGCGCCTTGTGACATTTTGCCTTGAGAACCCGGCCGGTGCCGAATTCTGCAAGTACGCGGGCGATGGCGCGATTGGCCTTTAAAATGCTCTCATCAGACTTGACCAGAGCCGGGTGAAGGTTAAGCTGAGGGTCGGGCAATGCTCCGGGGATAAGGTGAACTGTCAGACCCGTGATACCTTCATCAAGTTTGATTGTGTGACAACGAAGCCGCACCAGGTCAGTGAGCGTTGGCATCGCCAGGGTCGGCTTGGCCGCTTGTATTTTCTCATCAAAAGTGCCGCCATAATCCCTGGCAAGGCGAATGCATATTGCGCTGACCCCCTGTCCCTGTAATTCGGTTTTCATCCTTTCCAGCAGGGGCGCGGACAACTTTACAATGACGTTGACAAGGCGTTCTGCATCATTTTCCGTATGCTCAAATTCCGCCCGGGCTGCATAAGGTTCCGGGAACTTGATGCCGCGCACCTGACCATCGCGTTCCTTTGCTTTTCGTACCAGATCAAACATCGGCTCAGCGAATCGGGAACGCACCTCCCAGTCGGGTAGCGCCATGAGGTCGCCGACGGTGAGAATGTTCAGCTTTTCGAGCTCTCGAAGCGGTCTTGCGGTCAGGTCGAGTTTTTTAAGCGGTGTCGAGCAGGCTGCATTGTGTTCGATTTCAACAGTTGAAAAAAGTGTGACACCTTTCGCTAAGGCGGCACTCGTGCGGGTGCCAAAGCGGGTAAAGCCGATGACAATGGCTGTTTGAAGGTGCTGTTCTTTCAGCAGGGCATCTTGCAGGCGCTGTCCCCAGGCGCAAAGGTCGGGCTCCAGGCGCGTCATGCCACTGACATCAAGGTAATAAGCACCGAAAAGTTCAGCAACAGGCTCGACAGCCGGGCTGAACAGACCAAGCTGTGTAATGATTCGCCTGTGAATCTGGTTGATCTGCCCTGAATGCGGGCAGGCTGCGTGCAACTGGGGACAAAGACCAATGGCATTGGCATAAGACAGTCCGGGATAAATGCCCTTTGCTGCAGCCCGCTCATCAACCGCCATCACGATTGCGCGGCTGTCACTGCGGTCAACCAGCGCAACAGGCGCCCGGAAATCCTGGGGCAGATTGTGAAGTGACAGTTGCAGCAGAAAATCCGGCACGTAGACACAGGCAATTCGGTTTGTTTGCGGCGTATGGGTCATCGTGATACTTCGCGCATCAGTAGTATCCCCCGATACCGGCAAGGTGTGTGCTCCAGTGCCAGTTACCCCCGCGCCGCTTGTCGCGCAGAACATGGATTTCGCACAGAAATTCATCAGCCCTGATACGTTTTCGAGTCGTGTGGGCGCGCAGTGAAACGAGCGATCCAAGCGAGGGCGCGCTAAGCGTTTTATGCGTCAGGAAAAGCGCGCAGGCATCGTGTTTGCGGGCGAGCGCGTGAAGTTGCGAGAGCCTGGCGGCTGCCAGCGTATGCCTTTCTCCAAGGTCGAGTATGACCAGTCGAAACGCGCCGCTTCGCAACAGTATCTCAGCCACTCTCCCGGTGTGCTGCATGTCGAGCATGCGCGACACCGGCAGATTGTCAAGATCAATGCCGTTTTTTTCAGCGTCAGGCGGATAGAAAACACTGTCGAGTGTTCCGACCCAGGCTGCGCACTCGCCGAGTGCCTGTGCTTCCCGTACCAGTAAAAATGCAAAGCTCAGTGCCGCAATTGGCCGGGGCTCTGAGACTTCGACCAGTCTGCCGGATACCTCCTGCAGGTTCCACTTTGGCTGTTCAGTCAGGATTGGCTGAGGCAGCTCAGAGAGTGTTTGCAGCGCAAGCTCAGCCATTCAATTGTTCTCCGATCAGGCTGATGCCTTCGAGGTAGCGCCGCACCTCAATTACCTTACCGACAATCGTGAGATCTTCGGGGGCGGGTGAAAGAATTGGGTAGGCGGTGTTCCGAGGCTGCAGCTGTACCTGGCCGTTGGCGCGGCGAAACTCCTTGACAGTTGTTTCGCCGTCGACCATTGCAACGACAATGTCGCCTGGATGAATTTCAGAGCTGGTGCGCACCAGCACGATATCTCCATCCATAATGCCTGCATCGGTCATGCTGTCGCCACTGACACGCAGTCCGAAGATGGTGTGCTCTTCAGTACTGGACTGAACCGGGATGTATCCTTCAATATCCTCAATGGCAATGTTAAAAGGTCCTGCCGGAACACGGCCAATGATGGGCGCCAGCTGGCTTGAGTGAATAGCTGCGGGCAGCCTGTAGCCGCGGGATTTACCGGGCACCTTGATCAGGCGGCCTTCCTTGACCAGCGCATCAAGGTGGCTTTTTGCAGACTGCACTGCCCGCATATGAAAGGCCGCCTGCACCTCACGCACGGTTGGCGGCTCACCGTCCAGGAGTCGTTTGCGCACAAACTGGTAAATTCGGTTGCGTGTTACGCCAGGTTTTGTATATGCCATATTCGTGAACCAGGTTTGTTGTATTTCAGAATATGATAACAGACAAAAGTATGTTTTAAAAATTTTGTTTTGCGCGTGCTGACAGGCATCGGGTGACGCCTGGATCAATGCTGATAAGGGTGGGGTGAGTATTCGAGCGCCTGTTGGCGCTGTGGTACAAGCGGATTAAGCCAGCCAGTGTTCCACTGGATTTGAAAGAAATCGGCTGACGCTGATGCCCTGGTCACCAATCAGCAGGACGCGCTCTGGGTTGAAAGCGGCAGAAAAAGCGCTGATGCCGGGGAGAGTGTTTCGGGTACGGCCACTTTTGACTTCGATTGCAACCAGGCTTGATCGCGTTTCGACGATGAAATCGACTTCCCGGTTATTTTCCCGCCAGTAGCTTAGCTTGATTTTTCCGCCTGCTGCACAGCATTGGCCAGATGTGCGCCAACGGCTGATTCCACCAGGCGTCCCCTGAATGAAGGATCATTCAGTATGGTTGTCAACCATTCTATACAAGCCCCATGGGCTAAAATAAATCCAGGTCAGTGAAAGTTACAGGGGGGAGACAGGTTGTGAGTGATTCGAGTTTAGCCAGTGCGGGGTTGCGTACGACTCTCCCTCGCAGATTAATTCTGAATATCCTGGAGAATTCTCCGGAACGGCACTTGGGCGCGGAAGATATATATCGAGCCCTGCATGAAGCAGGTGAGGAAGTAGGCATTGCAACCGTTTACCGGGTGCTGACGCAGTTCGAACAGTCCGGTATCGTTCTCAGACACCGGTTTGATGGGGACAAAGCATTCTACGAGCTGAATGATGAAGATCATCACGACCACATGGTTTGCATTGAGTGCGGCCGAGTCTATGAATTTATTGATGAAGCGATCGAGCAGCGCCAGCGGGAAGTAGCCGATGCAGCGGGATTCGTGCTGCAGGACCATTCACTGCATTTGTATGGTGTATGTGAAGGAATGAAAACCACCGGCAAGTGTTCGATGCCGAAAGAAGGGGCCGCTGAGATTTATCAGGTAGAGTAAGACTGATTGAAAAAAGTCGTGCAGCCGAGACCGAATTTCGGATGTCTTTGTTGATCAATCCAGGTTCGAATTATCTTTCGCCTGCTGGAGTTTCGTCGGCTTCTTGTGAACAATCTTAAGGTTGACGGGAATGTCAGCTGTCGAGCAGTTACTGGACCAATTCGACCATGTAATCGACGGCTGCCTTGACCTCCTCATCGGATAGCAGCAGATTGCCACCTTTGGGCGGCATGATTCCTGTAGAGCCTTGGAATCCCTGAATGGAGTTGGTATAAAGCACTTCCAGACCTTTTTCGATTCTTGGCTGCCAGTTGTTTACATCGCCTGGTTTTGGAGCACCCGTGACACCGGTCGCGTGGCAAATAAAGCAAGCCTTGTCATAAACGCTTTTTCCGAGGTCACCTTCGGCGGTAGCAACCTGAACCGGCTGCTCGGTCGCAGCAGGCTCGTCAATTTCTCCAACATTCAGTGTGCCGACCGGTTCGGTTCGGCTTGCAATGACGCGCTGTGTATACTCTTCCGATTGCGCGTTGAGTTTGTCATCAATTGAACCACCGATTACAACTCCTAAAGCGATCAAAACTACTGTCAAGACCACCAGGAAAGCAACCATCTTGGCAAATGTCCTTGCAAACTGACTGTCAGTCATCATGGTATGTTGTCTACCCTATTTCTTGAATTGTGATTGCTGTCAGCTGGAATCAGGACAGCATATTTGTTTGAATCCCGACGGGCGAAGAGATATTCAAACTGATTCGTTGAATAATACCACATCGTCAACCGCGCAATATTTTACTACTTGCAGGTGGGGATTGGTCAGGCGATTTGCAGACTGTACCGATGATACGGAAGTTACCTGGTTTCAAGTGGAGCGATCGAGTTGTTCAACGTATAGAACAATTTGTGTCACTCACGCTGCACATGTTGCATAAAATGCAACCGCTTCATCCGAATTTAGTGACCTCAATTGGCAGCTAAATCAGTGCATCAACCTCATCCATGATGGATAATGCTCGACCACTCGGATTAAGCGGGAAGAACCAAAAACAATACACGGATACGTTGGAGCGGGGCGTGGTGTTTATGTTGCGCGACGAAAGACAAGTGCGGACCAAATTTTCGACGAAAGGCAGACTTGCCTGGATGTAACGGCTCTGCGCAGGATTGCAATAGCCTTTGATCAATATCAGATAGGACGCCGATTATGAGCTCTATTCGATTGAATTACTTTCTTGACTCTGTAGCTGACGCAGGGATGGAATTATTGCGCGGGCGCATTTATTCCAACCGGGGCAGGCGCAAGTCGGCAGCAAAACTTTGTCATGAATTACTGTCGACGCTGGGTGAAGCGTCGGGCACAGCCATCGCACGTGATATTGTTGACCGATTCAGTGCTATGGGTGAGGCCGAGCGGTTGGCTTTTTTTATCGCATTGAAAGAACAGTTTGATGTCGACCGTAAGTCGCTGCTTAGTGCCGCCAAGAATTTTTGTGATCAAAAGGACGATGCATCGCTGGCCGAGCTGGCCAGGCTGGTTGAATCTGAGCGGCTGGAGCTCTTTCGACGAATCAATATGGCACCTGGCGGAACCCGCACGATTGTTGAGATGCGTCGTCAAGTGCTGCGGCTGAGCAAGGACCACCCGGAATTGCGGGCGATTGACGCTGATTTAAAACACCTGTTATCGTCCTGGTTCAATCGCGGATTTCTTGAGATGGAAAGAATTGACTGGGAGACTCCGGCAATCATTCTCGAAAAACTGATTGAGAATGAATCGGTCCACGAAATGCAGGGCTGGAACGATTTACGCGGCCGGCTTGCAGCTGACCGAAGATGCTTTGCTTTTTTCCATCGTGCGCTGCCCAATGAGCCCTTGATATTTGTTGAGGTGGCGCTTGTCAATGGTCTATCCGAATCAATCAGTCCGATCATTGATGATCAGCGGGAGATTTCCAATCCGTTTAAGGCGGATACCGCAATTTTTTATTCAATTAATAACTGCTTGGAAGGATTGCAGGGCATCTCATTCGGCAATTTTCTAATCAAGCAAGTGGTTCAGGATTTGTCCCAGGAGTTTCCCAATCTCAAGCGGTATGCGACCCTGTCTCCGATTCCTGGATTCTGCAAGTGGCTAAAGAGTGCATTAAACGATCCGCAAAAACATGCAATCTCAAGGAGTCAGGTTAACACGCTTGCCGCCCTGGATTCGAATGCATGGCTGAAGGATCCTGAACTTGTCAAATCATTGAAGCCCCTGCTACTGAGGCTGGCAGCGCATTACTTTATCAATGTAAAGAGAAAGATCAGACCACTGGATCCGGTCGCACGATTTCACCTTAGAAACGGTGCAAAACTGGAACGCGTTAACTGGCTTGGAGATTGTTCACGAAACGGTATGCGGCAATCTGCTGGCATGCTGGCAAACTACGTGTATTCTCCAGATACCATTGTCGAGAATCATGAGCGTTATGTGAAAGACAATGTGCTGGCGGTTTCCAGGGATGTCATTGATTTGATACCGCGCAGATTGCGTAAGACCTGATCAATTCTGGATTATCGGACGTACACCCGCGTTGCGATTCGCGGGCATTTGCTACGAGCCAATCGACAAGGGGTTGATGGGTACCCAGACACGGTGAATCTTGTAGTGCGCAAAGCTGAAAGCGTTGCTGCAGTCTTATGGATTTTTTGTGGTGACATTGAGTCTTTGTTTTGACCATTATTCAGCATGACCACAAAAACCATGCCGTTCATTCGACAATCAATCATGTAATTTCCGTTGGGATCATGATCTGATTCGTTCCAATCAAAAGCAACCCGGTTCATTGAATATTTTGTCGATTTTGAGTGGTAATATGACCCTATTGATATAAATACAGTCATTATTAGTGACTGTATTTATATAATTACAGTCACTATGAAAAGTGCTACCTACATACCTCAAACACAACTTCGACACCTTAAGTCTGTTGTTGCTGCTGGCAAAGTTGTCGTCCTTTATGGACCCCGCCGGGTTGGAAAGACTACCTTGATCCAGCGTTATGTTCAACAGTACGACCCGCACGCACTGGTGGTAACTGGCGAAGACATATTTGTCCGCGAGTTTCTGGAAAGCCAATCAATTTCGAAGCTAAAGGAATTTGTTGGAGCTCATCGAACACTCATCGTAGACGAAGCGCAGCATGTGAGAGAAGTCGGATTGAACCTGAAGCTACTGATCGATCATGTTGAAGGGCTGCGAATCATCGCCACCGGTTCATCGTCTTTCGATATAGCAAATCTTACCGGAGAACCCTTGACGGGACGCAGACACACACTTATTCTCCTTCCGCTCGCTCAATTTGAGCTTCAGAACATTGAAAAGACTCACGAAACAAGAGCCAATCTCGAAACCCGTATCATTTACGGCTCATACCCGGAAGTCATACTTATGGATTCGAATCAAGAACGTCAAATTTACCTAAGGGAATTGATCACGTCGTACCTGTTTAAGGATGTTCTTCAAATTGAAGGGGTTAGATATACAGACAAATTGCTGCGGCTGCTTCAACTGGTGGCGTTTCAGATTGGTCAGGAAGTCTCGCTGGCTGAATTAGGTACTAAACTTGGGATGAGCAAGAATACGGTAGAACGATATCTCGATCTTTTGGAGAAGGCGTATGTCCTTTACAGTCGATTTGGGTTTAGTCGGAATTTACGTAAAGAAATCACAAAAAGCCGCCGGTACTATTTTTACGACAATGGGGTGCGAAATGGATTGATAAATAATTTCAATCCCATCGCGCTACGAGACGACGTGGGTTCTTTGTGGGAAAACTATGTCTGTGTTGAGCGAATGAAGTGTAATTTGTACTTTAAGCGTTTAGTAGACAGCTACTTCTGGCGAACACATGACCGACAGGAGATTGATTTGATAGAAGAGCGGGGCGGACACTTACATGCGACAGAACTAAAGTGGTCTTCCAAGTCCTCAAAAAGCCCACCACGCGGTTGGCGTCAAGCTTATCCTGACAGTTCGTTTCAGGTTATCAATCCAGATAACTATCTTGAATTTGTTGGCGTATCTGAACACTGAGCAGAAAGAACAAGCTAGACTCATAAAGTCGAATATGTTAGAATATTCGGAGATAACCTCCGAATAATCACACATAATCACGTAAATAACGAGTGATAAGCCGAACTGATTACATTAGTCGCTTGAATGTCGCGACCGCCAGATCACCGATTACTGCATTGCTGGGACCGAGGCAATCTGGTAAAACAACACTAGCTCGTCAATTTACAGAAGGACGTCAAGCCAGCTTTTTTGATCTCGAGTACGAAGCCGACCTTCGCACACTCGATAATCCAGAATTGGTGCTTGGCAGTTTGCGCGGTCTCGTTGTTCTTGACGAAATTCAATTGCTGCCTGGTCTATTTCAATATTTACGCGTTCTGGTCGACCGGGAAGTTCGCCAGGCACGTTTTCTAATATTGGGAAGTGCTTCACCGGAGTTGATTCGCGGTGTCTCGGAGTCGCTGGCCGGGCGAATTGAATTTGTTGACATTTCAGGTTTCGATGTGCGGGAAACGGGTAGTGAGATGCTTCTTACGCTGTGGCGTCGAGGCGGATTTCCACCGTCTTTCTTGGCAACATCCGAAACTGATAGTTTCGCGTGGAGAGATGGATTTATTCGTACTTTTCTAGAGCGCGATATTCCACAGCTTGGCATTAGAATTCCAACCGTTGCGATGCGCCGATTCTGGACGATGCTGGCTCACTGGCATGGGCAAATCTGGAACGCTTCAGAACTGGGCCGAGCACTGAGTGTATCAGACAAAACGGCTCGCAGTTATCTTGATCTACTGACTGGCGCATATATGGTACGCCAGCTGCAACCGTGGTATGTGAATGTTTCCAAACGACAAGTCAAGGCACCAAAAGTGTATTTTCGCGACACAGGACTACTGCACACACTTCTCGGCGTGACCGGCGAGCGGGAATTGTTGGGCAATCCACGCGTTGGTGCATCCTGGGAAGGATTCATTGTTGAGCAGATTCTATCTGTATTAAATCAGCCACCGGCTTGGTTTTGGGCTGCTCACCGGGGCGGAGAAGTTGATTTGTTGGTGCAGTATGAAGGCAGGTGGCTGGGTTTCGAGATTAAATTTAATGAGGCACCGAAGATTTCAAAGTTGCTGCGCGATTCAGCTCAGCTGCTCAAGCTTGATCATCTTTTTGTTGTTTGTCTCGCAAATCGGGCCTATGCAGTCAGTGAAAACATCAGTATTTTGCCAGCATACAAAATTCACGAATTAGGCTCGCATATTGGAGAGCTGTTGGACAATTGAACAACTTGTCCGAACGTTACCGGATGCAGAATTTCCGTCAATTTAATTTCGGGCCACATAACGGAAAAATAACTCCAATTTTGGCTCTTGAGAATTCGGTATTTCGCCAGCTGGGGTCTTCTGGCTACAGATCCGCTGAACCGTTATATGGCCCGCTGCCTGATTTTCTCCATTTTATTAATCCCATTGTTCAGGTCAAACCTGTGTAACCGACAGAGGCATTTGTTCGAAGTAAAACGGGAATCGTGCAATCGTGTAGCGATAGATTGCGGGTGAAGGCTCGGATTTGAGGTTAGTCTCTCAATATAATGCGCATATAAATGTTAGTGATAGCATATATATGCGCATAAAAATGTAAAATCAATAACTGCAGATACAAAGAACGCATTTAACCACTAATGTCTGATTTTTGAAATGCAATGCTTTTGCGCTTAAAAACCGACGATATTCACAAATGGATCAATCAATCGAGCCGTAAGCCTCTGTTGCTAGATGGTGCTCGACAGGTCGGCAAAACCTACTTGATTGCTGAAGTGGTTGGAAAACAACATTTTCGACGTGTGCACCGGCTTGATTTTCGATTGGACTCGACGCTTGCGGACATTTTTGCAGAATCCCTTGACCCGAGAAAAATAGTTGAGTTAATCGAGCTACGACTCAATTCACCAATTGACTTGAGTCAAGACCTGATATTTTTTGATGAGATCGGAGATTGTCAAAATGCGGTTGATTCACTGAAGTATTTTTCGGAAGAACTTCCGTTTGCCTATGTGTGTGCAACCGGTTCCAATATAGGTTTGTTGAGGTCGTTTCCTGTCGGTTCGGTTCATTACCTGGAACTATTTCCTTTATGTTTTGAAGAATTCTTGCAGGCCAAAGGGCAATTTAAGCTTTTGGAATTTTTCCTGGAACGCCGCAACGACAAAACAGTCTTTGACCAACTTTGGCAGCTGTTGCTTGAATATTACTTCGTCGGGGGTATGCCAGAAGCTGTTTCACATTGGTTTGATGAACGAAAAAAACTCATAGAACGGGTGAACAGGGTAATGCAGGTTCATCGCGAGTTAACTGTCGGTTACCGCCAAGATTTCGGAAAGTATGCAGATAAACTGGACGCGTTGAATATTGACGCAGTCTTTTCAGCTGTGCCGCGGCAATTGGCGGCTTATCAGGACAATTCTGTCCAACGGTTCAAATTCAATGAAGTCGTAAAAAACAAGCAAAGGTACCAATACTTGCAGGGACCAATTGACTGGCTGGAAAAAAGCAAATTGGTACATAAGTGCTATCCGATTAGAAGCAGGCCAACCGTTCCGCTGCAATCACAAATTAAGACAAATATCTTCAAGTTGTACCTTTTTGATGTCGGGTTGCTTGGGCATCTGCTCCAAATTCCGTTTCAACACCAGGTGTCCCAGAGCTACCAGTACAAGGGTTACCTTGCGGAAAATTTTGTGCAAATGGAGCTTGCAGCCCGGGATAGCCGTTCGACGTATTCGTGGCAAATGGCCAGAGCTGAAATCGAGTTTATTCATCAAGGTCGCGATGGCAAAATCATTCCAGTGGAAGTGAAGAGCGGGTCACGCACCCGGGCTCGTAGTTTGCGTTCCTACATTGAACGATATGATCCTTCTCGCGCCATCATACTTGCCGGAAGACAACGTGATCGCGCAAGTGGTCCAGTGGAAATTTGGCCGCTATATGACGCCCAGTTTATTTGCGAGTTGTAGTGCCATGTCATTCATCTAATTTGTTGATTACTGAAGACTCTGAATCGGTTTCAGTAAGCGTAGAATTTGTGAGGTAGGGTATCATCGCATATCGTCGGTGATCCGATACAGCAGCAAACAACGCTTCAACTGTTATTCAATGGAAGACTACAAACTACACACGCCTTCAGGCAAGCCGCGCTCGCGCACCATCCCGATTGAATTTGAAGGGGTTCTCGGTAAGCATAATGCCATCACAGATGTCGATGGCGTATGTGTTGGTTACTGCACGCTGATTTCAGGTCAGGGTGCGAGAATCGTTGGTCAGGGTCCGGTCCGCACCGGTGTTACCGCAATCTTGCCTCGACCACGCGAAAAGTTGCATATACCGTGCAATGCGGGTTATTTCAGCTTCAACGGAAATGGTGAAATGACCGGAACGCATTGGATAGAAGAGTCAGGGTCGCTGCAATGGCCGATTGTTCTGACTA
>JAJDZL010000175.1 GCA_022824665.1 Gammaproteobacteria bacterium
ATTATCCTGTGCACTCGGCAGGGAGGCGGGTCAATCCAGCAGATTTCGGTAGTTTTTATAGATACTTATCCGATAAACAGCATATACATTAGAACATTACTCGACCTTTATTGTCTTAAATTTCAGATGAACAGATATGAGAGCCCGCAAGGACGTTGAGGCAGTCGCGAATATTGAGCCGCAATTCTCTGCGCGATCGGTCGCGAACCTTACCGAGTCAAAATTGTTAAGGTTGGCGCAGGAGGGGAGAAAAGAAGCTTTCGACATGTTGGTCGTGGAGTACCAGCCAAAAATGTATAGTTGGGCTTCCAAAATGAGCCGCACCTTGAATCTTCACCAAAGTGAGGTTCCGGATGTTGTCCAGGAATCCTTACTCAAGGCATGGTTGAATATTTCCAAGTTCAGAGGCGACAGCAAGTTATCGACCTGGCTCTATACGATTACGCGTCACCAGGCAATCAATCAGTCAAAGAAGAATCAGCGATATCAGAAAACATACAATATCAGTGATTTAGAGACGCAGAGATACGACAGTGACGGAGGCGAAGCGCTCAGGATTGATCACCTTTCGATTGATCGCGACACCCCCGATGAGATTTTGATCGCGAAAGAAGTCCAGCGAAAGGTGATGGATATCATCGAGAATCTGCCACTAAGCTTGAAAAACATCATCATTTTGCGTGAGATTGAACAAATGAGTTATGAAGAAATATCCAATCACACCGGCTCCAAGCTGGGCACGGTAAAGACCCAGATTCACCGGGCACGGGAACGAATCGATCGAGAACTCAAGCAATGGGCGTTGGGTAATACACAAGTTGAGGATAAATGATGTCTGAAAAAATATCTGCATTGATCGACCAGGAAATTGGCCGCGATGCTCACTCTGAGGTGGTGGAGGAGCTTTGCCGGGATCCAGACATGCAGCAGCGCTGGGAGCGATACCACCTGATTCGAAGTGCGATTCGCGGTGAGTGCGCCAAGTCCTACCTGGATGCGGTCTATCGCCGGGAGGAGACACGTACTGAACACGCAGAAAATCTGTCGTCAATACCTAAACGCGACCGCATTAAGCAGGGCACAAGTGCTGGTGGGTTTCGCACTTTGTGGCTGAACTGGGCTGGCGGCCTGGGGCTGGCAGCAGGACTGAGCGCTGCAGCGGTGCTGGGTTTTGTTACCAGTTCACTGGTTGATTTTCAATTCACGTCCGAAGACACAAGCTACGTGGAGGTGCTGGTGAACGATGCAAATGCAATGCAGTGGGTATCTCACTCGGAGCATGAAGTGGCTAAATCAGAAAGTGCTCCCTATCTGAATCAAATGCTGCTCGCGCACAGTGAGAGCACTGCCTATCCGTTGATGAATGGGCTGTCGAACTACGCAAGATTAGTCTCATATAACCGTTAGGACGAGAAACTTTTTGCGTTTTGAACTGAATTCTTATTGGGGCTGACATGCGAAACATAGATCGATATTTTCGAGTACTGGTACTGATTGTGGCACTTTGGTTTGTGCCATTTGCGTACGCCTCAGCCCAGAGTGTCGCGCAGTTGCTTGATAAGTCTGCACAAGCGGCACAATCGGTCAGCTACAAGGGTACGTTCATGTATTCTCGAGGCGCACAGATCGAGACAATGCGCGTGTATCACAGAATCGAATCCGATGGCTTTCAGGAATTGATTCAGTCGCTAAATGGTGATGCGTCAGAAATTGTAAGGAATGAAAAGGGCGTGTGGTGCTACTTTCCTGAAACGCAGGAAGGCTTTTATAAGTCTCGTGATGACGGTTCCTATCGAATGCCGGCGATCAGTTCTGTTTCTCTGGCTAATCTGGAAAAGTATTACACGATTACGAACAAGGGGCGCAACAGGGTTGCCATGCGCTCGGCGCATCGGCTGGAATTTGAGCCAAAGGACGCGTTTCGCTATGGTTTGACGCTTTGGATCGATGAAGAATCTGGCCTGCTCCTGCGCTCTGATCTGCTCGATGAGAACATGGCGATCATAGACAGCTACAGGTTCGTAGAAATCGCGATTAACGAACAGATTACCGAAGCTGAATTAACCCCACATTCTCCCGGCACGGACTATCTGTGGAATTTCAGCGTTGCCGGTACCGCTCCATCAGCCGATGAACTTACCCCGATCACGGTCTCTTCGGTGCCCGATGGGTTCAAAATGATCAAGCATGTACGCGGACAGTTTGATGAAGCTGAAAAGGAGCAGATTGTTTATTCGGACGAATTGGCAACGGTATCTTTGTTTATGCAAAAGCTGATGCAAGATGAAACAGATGGCCTGTTTGTTGGCGACAGTAAACTCGGTTCCGTCAATGCCTATGGCAGGGTGATTGAGGGATATCAGGTTACTGTCGTCGGAGAAGTGCCGATCGAAACAGTTCGAACCATCGGCAATTCGGTGGTTGTCGCAAAAAACTGAAGCAGCGCTGTGAAGCGCTTGTTGGTAGCGGGAGACAGAGCACGCTTGCACGCAAAACTTAGCTTGGCGAAGCGAATCTCACTGAACCCGCCTTGGGCGACGTGCTAACTTGCTTAAGGCCAATTCTCGTGCCTTGGCAATACTTGGACGCAAGCAAATTTATTCGCTGCCGGTCGGACTTTTCAGCCATTGATGTGTGTTTGATTTTCCTGGGTTCCGTACAAAAACTCAATCGCGCGGTAAGGTATAATTCGGGCTTTATCCTGACGCAGCCTCCTCTACTATTTTTACAGTTGATTTTTACCGGTGCGTTGAATTTCTATGTTGTTCATTTTGTTGCACTTGAGTAAGACACTTTGAGCCCTCCAACCGATTTTTCATTTATTCTGGTACTTGCCGTATCGATTACAGGCGCGATTTGGCTGCTGGACATAGTCTGGCGTTTGCTGAAGAAGCATGTCATCACTGTTCGCTATAAGGGCGAGCCTCGCAACAGGTTCAATTGGGTGATCGAATATGCCCGGGTATTTTTCCCGGTTTTGCTGGTTGTATTCGTGCTTCGCTCGTTTGTTGTTGAACCATTCCGGATTCCGTCCGGGTCGATGCTGCCTACCCTTGAAATCGGCGACTTTATCCTGGTTAACAAATACGAATACGGGATTCGACTGCCGGTGTTGAACAAGAAGGTTGTCGAGATGGATGAACCTGACTACGGAGATGTGATGGTATTTCGGTTTCCGCATGATGACGCAGTCAATTTCATTAAACGTGTTGTCGGTCTGCCAGGCGATTCAATTGTTTATGAAAACAAGACGATTACGGTGAACGGACAGGAGGTGGCCCAGAATGTTATCGGGAACTATGTCATCAATTCCGGATCGAACAGCAAGATTCAAACTGATTTGCTGGTTGAGTCGTTCGGTGTCGAGAATCAGTTTCATCAAATCCTGCACGATACCCGGCGAACCTCTCGCACACTGGTTTTCAAGGTTCCGGAGAATACCTACTTTGTGTTGGGAGATAACCGGGACTATAGCAACGACAGTCGGTTTTGGGGTTTTGTACCGGAACAAAACATTATCGGCAGGGCCTTCTTTATCTGGTTCAGTTGGGATTCGGCTGGCGACTCAGGCGTAAACTGGAACCGAATCGCAGCTGCGATCGAATAAGCATTGAATGAAGCGTACCAGCGTAAGTTTCCTGCCGAGGTAAACACCGGCCCCGTGACTTGCCGAGAACCCCTCATCCGACCTAAACCAGGTTGATACATCATAGAAGGATTGTGGATAAAGCGGACATCAATCATTTGACGGAACTGCTTGGCTATCGATTCAACAACCTAAGTCTGCTTGAACGTTCACTGACCCATCGCAGTGCCGCTACGGTTCACAACGAAACGCTTGAGTTTCTCGGTGACAGCGTGCTGTCTGCGGTGGTATCTGATTATTTATTCAAGACTTACCCCGAATCAACAGAAGGTGAGCTGACCAGGATGCGCGCCCGCATTGTCAACAACAATGTTGCGCTTTTTCAGGTTGCTGAGCACCTTGGGTTTTATCACTACATCATCGTTGACCGAGGGTTTGTGAAATCCAACCGCAAAGCATGGCAGAATCTGTTGGCCAATACACTGGAAGCGTTGCTTGGGGCGATTTACCTGGACGGTGGGTACGAGGCGGCAGCGAAGTTTTTCGATCAGCATTTTGCTCCACTGCTGGAGGAATTGAATTCCGCATGTCGAACAAATTTCAAGTCAGTGTTGCAGGAGTTTTTGCAAGGCCGCGCTGAAGACATTCCGCAATACGAAACCGTCGATAAGCGCGGGGAATGTCATCTGCCGGAGTTTACCGTTGCATGCAGTGTGGGTCTTTTGGAATCACCAGTGCTGGCAAAAGGCAAGACAGTCAAGGAAGCGGAGCAAATCGCTGCGCGGCGAGTCTATGAATTACTTCTCGAGCGAAACAGTTGACCAAGACTTTCGCTCCGGGATGATTGCGATTGCCGGGCGACCGAATGTAGGGAAGTCGACGCTGCTCAACTGCCTTCTCGGCCAAAAGATCAGCATTACTTCCAGGAAAGCGAACACGACTCGGCATCGTATTTTGGGGGTATTGAGCGAGCCCGGCTGCCAGTATGTGTTTATCGATACGCCTGGCTTCACCACGGGTTCAAAACGACTGATTGATCGCTCAATTCACAAAGTCGCGGTAGCTGGAATCATTGGAGTTGATGTTGTTTTGTTTATGGTGGAAAGCCGCGGCTGGCAGCCAAAGGATAATTCTGTCTGGAATCGCATTCAATCAGAAAATCTCAACAGCATCGTGGTTGTTTCCAAACTGGACAGAGTTCGGGACAAGGCTCGACTGCTACCGGTCATTGATGATATTGCGCGGCGCACCGGCACGACGGACATCGTACCTGTTTCAGCCAGAAAGTCGCTGAATATTGATCGGTTGAAACAAGTTGTCGCGCAGCAATTACCCAAGGGACCACCGCTTTTTCCGTCCGATTTTCTGACTGACCAGGACGATGTCTTTTTTGCTTCTGAGGTTATTCGTGAACAGGTGTTTCGACTATATGGTGAGGAACTTCCATATTCGTGCGCCGTGCAGATCGAAAAATATGAATTACAAAAAGATGTACTGCATCTGCATGGCTTGATCTGGATGGAAACAGACAGTCAGAAGCGAATCATCATCGGTTCGCGTGGCAGTAAGTTGAAAACTGTCGGCACCAGGGTGCGACAGATTATGGAAGCAAAGCTTGGTGCAAGGGTATACGTGAAGCTGTGGGTCAAAGTGCGCAGTCAATGGACTGAAGATCAACAGCTGATTGCAAACTTTGGATTTTCTTTACGTGAGTGAGCGATGCGGGTTCGCAACGAGGAGTGCTTTGTATTGAGAACGATTCCGATCTCGGAGTCGAGTTTTGTTGTCGACCTGTTCACCAGGAACTACGGACGAAACAGCCTTATGGCAAAAGGCGCACGTCGCAAGAAGTCGGCATTCCGAGGTGCCATCCGCCCCTTTCAGCTGTCTCAAGTCAGCTGGTCCGGTAAGGGAGACCTGCCAATCATGACTTCACTGGTTAGTAAATCTGCACCAACGTCAATTGGCGGCCGACAGATTTACTGCAGCTACTACCTCAATGAACTGATGATTCGTTTTTTACGTCAGTCTGCGCCTTACAAGGAGTTATTTGATATTTATCGAGAATCGCTCGATAAGCTGGCGGACCCTGAAAATGAGTTCCATACACTCAGGGTGTTCGAAAAGAACATGCTCAAATATTTCGGATACGAACTGATTCTGGATATGGAAGCGGACGAAAAAAACGCGGTTCATCCTGATGGCGATTACCGGTATGATTTTGAATCCGGTCCTGTTCGGGTAACTCATTCAAGCCTGGATACGATTCGCGGTACGACGCTTGTATCCATCGCTGAAGAAAAATTCGATTCGAACAGCACTCGCAAGGAAAGCCGGCAATTTTTAAGACGTGCAATCGAGCACTATTTAGAAGGCAGGGCAGACCGAAGCAGGGAGGTGTTCAGGCAAACGATAGAAGTCGGCAGATGAGTGGGGGTTATTTCTTTCTTTGCGTTGTAAAACCCGGCGGAAGCTGACCAAGGTCGCCTTCACCAAACAGAAAGCCCAGCATGTGCTGTTCAATGGGTTCGTTCGATGCTGGGTCGCCGGTCGTCAACTGGTTTTCGTTGATAATTGTCACCAGTCTTTCGAGCCATTTTTTCCAGCCTTCCTTAGAGACAGTTTCGTAAATTCGCTTTCCCAACTGTCCTGGATAGGGCGGTGCGCCAAGTCCTTCAGACTTCTCATTCAGTACTACACAATCGACGAGTCTGGCCATATTTTGCTACGCATATTCGAATTTGATTGAAGAACATGCATATTAGACTGTATTTTGTCGCAATCGTTGATGTTTTTGACCATGCCGCACATACAGAGCTCTGTGTATTTTGGTCCGTGGTTCAAAAAAATGTCAACAAAACAATCTGTGTTTATATCGACCGGTAGAGACGTTTATTTTCACCGGATTTCGCGGTCATTTTACTGGAATCACTAAATCAGGTGTTTTTGCTGTCTGCGGTCTTGTCGTCTACAATGTTCTCGGTGCTGTATATTTTTCATCCTTGGGGTGATTCTGATCGTTAAATCAAAATTGAATATACAAAACATTCTCTTTCATTGGGCTCACAATCGCAGCTGAGGAAATGAAGTTCAAATTGTGTGATAAGGTAAATTTCGAGTAACGAATACTGAATTCACGAAAAATGATTTGAGTTCTTTTGCTATCAGTATCCAACGTCTATCAGAGTTGTAAATTGTCCGATCCGGTATGCAGCCGCCAAATTGCGGTCGAGATTCAGTGTGCGACAAAGGTATTCGAAAGTCGCACGAGTTCAGTCACGGCACTTGACAATGTGTCACTTGAAATTCAGCAGAACGAATTTTTCACCCTGCTTGGTCCATCCGGATGCGGTAAGACGACGCTCCTTCGCCTGATCGCAGGATTCGAGCATCCGAGTGATGGACAGATTCGATTGTATGGAGAAGACATCACCTTTTGGCCGCCATATCAGCGACCGGTCAATACAGTTTTTCAAAACTATGCGTTGTTTCCGCACATGACCGTCAGGCAAAATATCAGTTTTGGGCTGGAAATGCTAAAGCGTTCAAAAGCCGAGATATCCAAAACAGTTGCTGAAGTGCTCAATCTGGTCCGTATGGAAGAGCTTGCCGAACGGCGGGTCAGTGATATTTCAGGTGGTCAGCAACAGCGTGTGGCACTGGCGAGAGCACTTGCTCCACAACCCAAGGTGTTGCTGCTCGACGAATCGCTTTCAGCACTGGACTACAAGCTGCGTCAGGATATGCAAATTGAGCTTAAGCGCCTCCAACACGAAACCGGGATTACATTTGTCTTTGTTACGCATGATCAGGAAGAAGCGCTAACGATGTCGGATCGGATGGCGGTGATGAACGTTGGCAAAATACTGCAGGTTGGTACACCAGGCGAAATATACAATTTTCCAAAACAACGGTTTGTCGCAGAATTCATTGGTGATTCCAACTTTCTTGAAGGCTATGTTGTCGCGCGCAGCAGCTCACGTGCGAAAGTTGAGTTGTCCCCCACCTATTGTGCCGATTTGCCGGCAGATGATGCTGTGCAGCCAGGTACCAGGGTCAGTGTCGCCGTACGGCCGGAGCAGGCCACCTTGACATCAGCGACAACTGCAGCAGCGTTGCAGGGAAGGGTGAGTAATATGGTTTATTTTGGTACGCATACACACTACGTCATTAAGCTTGAAAATGGCGACTTATTTACCGTTCATCAGCAAAATCTAAGCGGACATGAGATTGAATATGAACCAGGACATGCGGTGGGTGTGACGTTGAATCAGTCAACTATGCAGATTTTGAAAGACTAAGTTGTCACCTGATCACAAAGACACGCTCGTAAAGTCATCAACGCGGCATACCCGAGCCTTCAAAGCGAGTCGCAAACGCCAGCTGCAGAATAATCTGCTGCTCTGTGTGCCGGCGTTGCTCGTTCTGGCACTCGCCGCTGTCGGGCCGTTACTGATCGTGCTTGTCTACACTTTTCTTGAAGCAGGTCCCTACGGTGGTGTTGTCTGGCAGTGGTCTTTTGAAGGCTGGTTTGAAGTCTTTTTGAAACGCGACATATTCGATGGCACAGTCTCCATTGCAGATGCACATCTGTCAATTTTCTGGCGATCATTCAAGCTGTCAATCCAATCAACGCTGTTGGCTTTGGTGCTTGGCTTTCCAACCGCATACTTTATTGCGACGCGTCCGGCAGCGACCAGAAACCTATGGCTGTTTCTGATTACGATCCCGTTTTGGACCAATTTGCTGATTCGTACATTCGCGATCATGCAGCTCATCCGAGACCAGGGTATCCTCAACACTTTGCTGATTGGTTTCGGTGTGATCGACACTCCCATTGAAATGCTGTACACCGAATTCTCGATCATGCTAGGGATGACCTACGTTTATCTGCCGCTGATGGTTTTGCCGCTTTATGCCAGCATCGAAAAACTCGATTTCAGATTGGTCGAGGCCGCTTATGACTTGTATGCAGGTCGCTTAAAGGTGTTATTTCGAATTATTGTGCCTTTGGTCAAACCCGGTATTGTGGCGGGTTGTATTTTGGTGTTTATTCCGTCGCTTGGTGCCTATGTGACCCCCAGGGTGTTGGGTGGAGGAAAAAATCTGATGCTGGGTAATTTGATTGAATTGCAGTTTGGTCAGGGCAGAAATTGGCCACTCGGTGCGGCACTGTCGATCACGTTATTGTGTGTCGTCATGATTTCGCTCCTGTTCTATGTCCGTTCTACGCAACGCAAGGAAGCTGATCGTGGCTAGAGCAATCGCAGGCAATCGACATTTTGCAGTACGCTATCTGCCGGGATTTTCAACCATCGCGGTACTTTGTTTTGTATTGCTTTATGCACCGATCGTCGCGCTGGTGATCTATTCGTTTAATTCGGGCACCAACATTGCACTTTGGGAAGGTTTCTCCTTGCACTGGTACACCGTTGCGTGGGAGAATGAACTGGTACAGGAAGTGACATTTCGCTCGTTGATTGTTGCGAGCATGGCAGCAGTCACTTCCACCATGCTTGCCACCATGGCAGCGCTCGGCACGACACGAACCGGTGACTACCGAGGCAGAATGCTAATCTACGCCACAATTAATCAACCATTAATGGTGCCCGAGATTGTTACCGGTGTCGCACTGCTGATATTTTTCGCAATCGTTAAGGCATTTACCGGATATCACGGCCTGGCATACCTGATTGCCGCACACACAGCGTTTTGCATACCCTTTGCCTACTTGCCCATCCGCGCGCGTCTTGAAGGCATGGACAGTTCGCTTGAGACCGCCGCGCAGGACTTATATGCGACACCAGTCAAAACGTTCTGGCGCATTACGTTGCCGCTGATGTGGCCGGGCATACTTGCCGGATTTATGCTTGCTTTTGTCATTTCACTGGACGATGTTGTCATTACAGAATTGGTTAAATCAGCCGGACAGGATACATTGCCGACCTACATGCTAGGTCAGCTACGGCGAGGCATTACGCCTGAAGTGAACGCAATATCGAGCGCATTGCTTGGAATTTCAATCCTGTTGGTATCCCTTTTTTTTGTACTTCGCAATCGCTGATTTTGATATGATTGAATGACTGTGTATACGACCGGTTGTTGATGCTGATGGCCTTCACTGTCGCTTCCGGCCAATATGTGTGAATAATTGAAGTTGGCAGAGTTTCGTCAAACCGCTTGTCTATTGACGTCTGGTCATTCCCTGCCGCCCAACTTAGGAGACTGTAGAATGAACAATTTAATTTTCAGATTTTTGTCTGTTGTGTTTGCGTGCTTATTTGCGAGTGCCGTTCATGGTGCTGGCGAATTACACATCTTTAACTGGGGAGACTATACATCGCCTGAACTGGTTGAGAAGTTTGAGAACGAACACGATGTAAAAGTGACGATTACAGATTACGACTCTAATGAAACGGCTTTGGCAAAAGTACGTCCGGGAGGACATGGATTTGATGTGGTTGTGCCGACTTCCACGCACCTACCCATTTGGATTGAAGAAGGATTGCTGTTGGAAACTCGACCCGATCAGATGGAAAATTTCCAACACGTCTCAGAGCAATGGCGAAATCCTGACTGGGAACCAGGCCGACGTTATTCGGTTCCATGGGTTTGGGGCAGTTCGGGAATCTCTGTTAACACGTCAATGTATGATGGAGACATCAATACGTCGAAGCTGTTTTTTGATCCTCCTCAAGAGTTAGCCGGCAAGATCAACATCGTTCCTGAAATGGGTGATGTCATTCACATGGCAATCTTCTATGAAGGCGGTGATTCTTGTACCAGTGACAAAGAAGTATTGAAACGCGTCAGAGACTTGCTGGTAAACGCAAAAGCTAATTGGAAATCGATTGATTACGGAACCAAGGAAAAGCTGGTTAGCGGCGACGTTGCGGTGTCGATGAATTGGAATGGCTACAGCATGCGCGCCCGGACTGAGAATCCGGACATCCGGTACGGTTATGCTGTGGAAGGCTACCCGCTTTGGATGGACAATGTCGTAGTACTGAAGGATGCACAAAATGTCGAGAATGCGAAAATGTTTCAGAATTTTCTGATGGCGCCTGAAAACGCAGCACTAATCTCCAATTTCGCCAACTACGCAAATGCAATTGATGGCTCAGAGGCGTATATGCTTGAAGAGCTTCGCACCGCAACGGAAGTGATGATACCGGCTGAGTTTCAGGGTAGTGGTCAGTTTATTCCGCCATGTCCACCCGATGTGCAGCAGATGTACACTGCGATTTGGACTGAATTGCAAAAATAATCATTGCTAACCCAATAATTCTGCATGGAGTCCGTTTACCCATAATGGAATCCATGCAGCGATCAATGGGCAGATTAATGGAGTTCATTTGATGAGAACTGTTCGCAGCGAACTGCATCGTCTGCATTTTCCGAAAGGAGAATTGTATGGCGGTGAACTAGTGCGTCCATTCGAATGCCCGGAACGCTGGGATTATGTTGTGGAACAGCTACAGGCGCGCGGCTATAACGACTTTTTGGATCCGGGACCGTTTGATGTTGAACTGGTCCAGCGAGTCCACACACCCGATTTTCTGGAGTTTCTGGCGACGGCCTGGGACGAGTGGCAAAAGGAGGGTATGAAAGGGGACGCTATTCCAACCTGTTTTCCTGCCAGACGTATGCACCATGATCGGCGACCCAATCATATCGACGGAAAACTCGGTTACTATTCGATGGCGATTGAAACGGCGATTATGTCAGGTACTTGGAGAGCAACGCAATCAGCGGCTGCCTGCGCGACCACTGCACAGAAACTGGTCAGTGAGGATCAGGTTGCTTTTGCGCTTTGCCGCCCGCCTGGGCATCACGCCGGGATCAATATGTACGGCGGCTATTGTTTTGTCAACAACGCAGCAGTCGCTGCGCAAGGCTTCTTGCAAGATGGCGCCGAGCGCGTTGCACTGCTGGATGTCGATTTTCATCATGGGAACGGTTCACAAGATATTTTTTATCGTCGTGATGACGTCATGTACCTGTCACTGCACGGACAGCCTGAAGATGCCTTCCCCCATTTTCTGGGTTATCAGGATGAACGAGGCGCAGATGCAGGTGAGGGATTCAATGTGAATTATCCATTGCCACCCGGGACTGGATTTAGCCGCTGGTTTGACGCATTGCAAGACGCGTGTCATAAGATCAGCGCATACTCACCTGATGCGTTGGTGGTTTCTTTAGGTGTTGATACGTTCGAGCATGATCCGATCAGTTTTTTCAAGCTCAAAAGCGACGACTTTACTCGCTATGGGGAAGCCTTGGGACGATTGAAGCTGCCCACTTTGTTTGTGATGGAAGGCGGCTACGCCGTGTCAGAAATCGGTATCAATACCGTCAATGTGCTAGACGGATTTTTTGGCACGTTTGGCTAAGGATCATTTAGCGGCACACACTTTGGCGATACTGCGGGATAAATTTCTCCCGTATAATTCATATTCGATGTCACATACTGACTGACACCTAACTGCGACCGGAATTGATTATGGATACAGCTATCTATCAAAAAGAAATCTCAGATGCAGACATCCGGGTAACGGAAGCTGCTGGAGACAAAATGTCAGAACTTGTACAATCAACTGATGAATCAATTGTTGGAATACGCGTCTATGTAGCCGGCGGCGGCTGCGGTGGCATGAACTATGGCATGACATATGCAGAATCAGAGACTGAGCACGACCGAGTGCTGGAAGGTCAGAATTTTCGCTTGTTTGCAGATGTTTTCGCACTCCAGTATCTGCAGGGTGCGGAAATTGATTACGTTGATGATGGCATTCAGGCAACGTTTGTATTTCACAACGTATTTCAATCCGTTGGTGGCAGTGGCGCTTGCGGCGGCTGCGGTGCGGCAGTGTAAGTCAGCCGGTTAAACTGAATTCAAACCAAAACCACATAATCTCGGCAACGGCAGCAGCTGTTGCTCTCATTGCTCCCACCCATAGCTACCGCGCGTCGGTTTACCTGAGTGCGGCCAAAAAGCGCGGAATTTCCGTTTTCCTGGTTTCTGATGGGGAGCCGTCAATCGTCCCTGGCAGCACACACGGCATTCGAGTAGACTTTTCGGATTCTTCGAAAGCATCACAGTCTATTCACGAACAGTTGAAAGACCGAAACGTCGGTGCGGTCATCGCACCCGATGAGAAGTATGTCGCGCTGGCCGCGCAAGTATCAGATCGTCTGGGGCTGCCGCATAATTGTGTTGCAGCTCTGAAATCCATATCCAACAAACATCTAGCCCGGGAAAGTCTGATAAATGCCGGTATTGATGCTGTGCCCGGATTTAGACTGATCGATCTAGATCAAGCTGTGCCCCAGCAAATATCGAATGTGCAGTATCCCTGTGTCGCCAAACCGCTTAATATGTCAGCCAGCAGGGGTGTAATTCGAGCAAATAATGAGAAAGAGCTATTGAACGCTCTTGAAAGAATTCGAAAGTTGCTGTTGGTTGAATTTGATGACTTGCGACATAACAGGGTGCTGGTGGAAGACTATATCGATGGAATGGAGTATGCGCTTGAAGGTTATCTTGCTGACGGTAACCTGGAACTCATTTGCATATTTGACAAGCCGGATCCGCTAGAGGGTCCTTACTTCGAAGAAACCTACTACATCACACCTTCACGACTTGGTGAGGTGGTCCAGGAAAGGATCAGACGTACCGTATTGAAAGCCTGCATCTGTCATGGTTTAACGATGGGTCCGGTTCATGCAGAAGTTCGGATATCAGGAGGCAAGATATGGATACTCGAAGTTGCCGCCCGATCAATTGGTGGTGATTGCGGCCGCCTGTTTGAGTTGGCGACCCAGTCCAGCCTGGAGGAATTCGTGCTTTGTCGAGCTGTCGGGTATCCGATGGAGACTTTATCACTTGAGTGCGCGGCCGGCGTTTTAATGATTCCGGTCACTGAAGACGGTATTTTGAGACGTATTGAAGGCGCAACCCGGGCTCAGGCGGTGGCAAACGTCCTTGAAGTCAGACTGGACGTCCGTGAGGGAGAAAGACTGATGCGCTGGCCGGAAGGCGGAAAATATCCTGGCTTCATATATGCTATGGCAGATACGCCGCAAGCGGTCGAATCAGCCTTGAGGGAGTCTTATGCGCAGCTTGACTTTGTGTGCATGCCGAATTTGCCGGTCGTTGTCAGGTGATGAATTGCCAGCTCGCGTGGTTGCGGGAAATGTTTGAGCAGTTTCGCAATTTAATTCAACAGAACTTATCCGCAATAGAATAAAATTTGCGCAGCGATAAGTGGAAGCTTATCGATTTTTGTTTTATTGCGCTTCCTGATCCCCGGTAGCTCAGCAGGTAGAGCAGGTGGCTGTTAACCATCTTGTCGGCGGTTCGATCCCGTCCCGGGGAGCCATTTTCAACTCGGTAGATGTTCTTTTCGAACCCAAATTAGATCTCTGGTCGAAATATTCTCGGCTTGCGTATGGTTTGCGGAGCGGAATCTGCAACGTCTTTCAAACCGTCAATAATTAGTGTCTGTCAGAAAACCCCGATTTTAAGCGAGAATTCAGAAAATATTGACCAACAATGAGACCGATCACGGCGAGCAGCCGACGATCAGAGTGATTTATGACGGGTATCAGCCAAAACAGGGCAAAATCACGAATTTTGTCGACAGCCTGCCCTCCGGCACCCGGATCGCGGTCTCCAATGAGTGAACGGGTCTGCTAAGCGGCGCGCAAACGCTGCTGCCGGGCGAGTTTCTTGCGCTCCTTGTCGCGCACGATCCGCCCCAGGCGCTTCAGATTGGCAGCCAGTACCGACAGGGCCACGGCACGGGCAAACCCGCGTTTGCCGTGATCCCGTACCCGATCCAGCCCGCACTGCTCTAAGTGGTTAATCGCCGACTCAATCGCAGGATGTTGCTGACGGGCTTGTTTGAACCACGTCTGCGACTGATGTTCCTTCACCTCAACGCTCAGATACCCTTTTTTTGGCAGTGTGCACTCATCAAGCATCTCACCGAGTGCTGTTTGATTGGCCGGTGAGTGAAAACCGCGATCGAAACTGCACGCCCTAAGGTCGGGAAAGCTTTGCTGGGCTTCCCCAATCACCGGTACGGCATGGTCCACATCAGAGCCATCCCACATGATGCGGTGATGCAGAACAAACCGGTGCTGATCCTCAACCACGCAGACCGGTACGCCGAGCTCCTGCGAGACACCGGCCTTGCCTTTGACAATCCAG
>JAJDZL010000257.1 GCA_022824665.1 Gammaproteobacteria bacterium
GAGAATCTGCTGAACATGAGCCGGCCTCGGCTCATCTTTGATCATGCCGATTTTTCGCATGTGCTCTTCAATGACAGAACCGATTTCTGCAACCAGTGAGGGAATGAATTCGCCTGTTCCGGGTTTGAAATAACCGCCTCTTGGATCAAAAACTGCGCGCAGCTCTTCGACCAGAAAAGAGGAGTCCCCGCCCTTTCGAAACACCGCTGAAATAATACGCGTCAGTGCCACAATCCACTGGAAGTGGTCCATGTTCTTGGAGTTGATAAAAATCTCGTAGGGACGCTGCCGGTAGTAGGGTGAGCCCGGGTTGATCCCAATATCGGTAATTGTGACGTATAGTGCGTGTTCCGAAAGATGGTTCTTGATCTTGTACGTCACACCCTGAAGTGTCGCTGGGCGAGTGAGTTGTTCGATCATCGGAATCGGCACTGCGCCATTGACACTTGGTTTCAGCAGCTCAACTGAATCGCCAGCCTGCTTGTCCGCAGAATCTTGAGTCGACAAAGCCGACCCGATTTCCGCCTGCGGAACTACTCTGTAATCAACGATTCGGTTGCTTATTTTTATAGTCATTCGAGTCGCTTACTCCTCAAGTTGCCGAAAAGTACCCACCAAAGCCTAGACCTGCTCCGAATAAGTGTACTCAATCGACGTACGCCAATTTAGAACTTCCCGTAATAGCCTTCCTTGAGTGCATCATACAGGTTCGCGGCAGTGTGAATTTCGCCGTCATATTCGATCTCTTCGTCACCGCGCACTGAAACAACACTGGCATCGTCCAAAGTGAACTGATAGACGGTTTCCTCACTGTCCTTTTTGCGTACCAGTACGCCCTGAAAGTTCTCCGGGTTATAGCGAAATGTCGTACAGCCCTTAAGCCCGCTCTCATAGGCATCAAGATAAATGTTCTTGAAATCTTCAAATGGATAGTCCGTTGGTACATTTGCAGTCTTTGAAATGGAAGAGTCCACCCATTTTTGCGCGGCAGCCTGAATTGCAACGTGTTCGCTCGGGGTGATGTCATTGGACGTGACAAAATACTCCGGCAGCGACTCCGGATCATCCATTGACGCCGAAGCATCAACCAGTTCCCGGTACAAAAGCAGCTCGTATGAGTAAACCGGCATTCGGTCCTTGGACTTCTTGCCTTCCCGGATGACGTTGCGATAGTATTCATGTGAAAATGACGGTTCAATGCCATTGCTCACATTGTTACCCAAAGATAAACTGATCGTTCCGGTCGGGGCGATTGAGCTGTGATGGGTAAATCGTGCACCAATCTCGGCGATGCGATCGGTAATTTCCGATGGCATTTGCTGCATGTAGCGACTGTATTGCGAGAGCAAAACCTTGCCCTTGAGCCGATCACCAACTCTGATGCCATCTTCAGCCATCTCTGGTCTTTGGTGCATCATCAGCGGTGTGACTTCGAATGTTTCCTCGAATATCGGTGCCGGACCTTTTTCTTCGGCGAGCTCGATTGCGGTTTCCCAGCCCGTAATTGCCATCTCGGCGGCAACCCGTTCCGTGAATTCCACCGACTCCTTGGAGCCGTAACGAATCTTCATCATCGTCAAAGTTGACCCAAGCCCCAGAAAGCCCATGCCATGGCGGCGTTTTCTTAGAATTTCGTTTTTCTGCTCATCCAGCGGCAAACCGTGAATTTCAACGACGTTGTCAAGCATTCGGGTGAATATCGACACCACTTCCTGGTAACGGTCCCAGTCAAACCGCACTGCGTCGGTAAACGGATTTTCAACAAACTTGGTGAGATTGACTGAACCCAGCAGACAGCTTCCATATGGCGGCAACGGCTGTTCACCACACGGATTGGTCGCGCGAATGTTCTCCGCAAACCAGTTGTTATTCATCTCGTTGACGCGGTCAATCAGAATAAAGCCGGGTTCTGCGAAGTCATACGTAGACTCCATGATTGCGTCCCATAAGGTACGGGCGCGAATGGTATCGTAGACACGCACAGCCACCATACCCTGACCATTGGTAATCCAGTTTTTGTTGCTCTCATCCATCGGCCAGTACTTCCAAACAACCGGAACGTCGTCATCTTCAAGCTCTCCAACAGTGGCAGGAAACACCAGCTGCCAATCGCTATCGTCCTTGACTGCCTGTACAAATTCGTCAGTAATCAGGCACGACAGATTGAACTGCCGCAAACGCCCGTCTTCCCGCTTGGCGCGAATGAATTCAAGAATATCCGGATGTGAAATGCTGAAAACACCCATCTGCGCGCCGCGTCGGCCGCCTGCCGATGAGACTGTAAAGCACATGGCATCAAAAATATCCATGAATGAAAGCGGCCCTGATGTGTACGCCCCAGCGCCACTGACAAACGCACCTTTCGGACGCAGTGTAGAAAACTCGTAGCCGATCCCGCAGCCTGCTTTCAATGTGAGACCTGCTTCATAGACCGAGTGCAAGATGCCCTGCATCGAGTCTGGAATGGAACCGGAGACCGTACAATTGATGGTGCTGGTCGACGGCTTATGTTCGTAAGCGCCTGCATTGGAAACAATCCGCCCGGCCGGAATCGCACCGTTCTTAAGTGCCCACACGAACTTCTCGAAGTGCTCTTTTCGAACTGCGGCATCTTCGACATCCGCCAACGCCCCGGCGACCCGGATATAGGTGTCTTCTACGGTTTGATCGACTTGTTCACCAGCCTGGGTTTTTAGACAGTACTTCCGGAACCAGGTATCGAAAGAAGCCGGCTGTAAATCCAGTTTTGGGGGCACTGCCCCGGTTATTGCACTACCTACGCTAGCCATACTGCACCCTTAGTCGAACACACGCTGGGGTCTCACAAGGTTGGATGAGACTTTCCTGTAGTATTTTACAAAATATTGCAGACCATTTCCAAGCGAATCGATTTATATTGCAATAAACTCAATAGGTTATGGAATTATAAAGGATAACACTAATCCATATATATCAGATATATATGGTTCGTTATCAATCTATCAGATTAAAAATGCTACGCACATTAAAGCCCATTTTTTACAATGATTGGGTGCTTAGTCTAAACTGGCACAACCGTTAAGTGCGAGTACAGCAATCAGGTGGTCAATTTACGGTAAATATCAGAAACTTTTAACGGCAATTTACGTATGTCACTGACTACTGTGTAGTTTACATGTCCATACATACGCGGTAAATACTCGTGTGCATGGGTATCGATGGTAACGCAAAAAGGATGAATGCCCGCGTACTTTGCTTCGAGCAGTGCCTGACGCGTGTCTTCGATCCCGTACTCTCCGCGATAACCATCATAATCATCAGGTTTGCCATCCGAAATCGTGATCAGGACACGCGTCTTGGCATCAATCTGCTTGAGCTTTTCACTCAGGTGCCGAATCACGACACCCATGCGGGTATAGTCCTGTGGCTGCATCCCTGCGATACGCGCCTTGACCAGACTATCGTAAGACTCTTCAAAAGTCTTGATGCGGTAAACTTCGCAGCGCTTCCTGGTCATGCCCGAAAATCCATATATGGCATATCGGTCGCCCAGCGTTTCCAGGGCCTCGCTCAACAATACGAGGCTCTCGCGCTCTGCTTCATTGATCCAGCCTTTGGTCGAACCGCTTACATCCACCATGAATACAACGGCAAGATTACGCTCCATTTTGTGCGACTTAATGAACAGGCGATCAGTGAGCTCCTCCCCCTTTACAACATCGACATAGCTCTCGACGACCGCATCAATATCGATATCATCGCCATTTTTCCGGCGGCGCAGCATGCGGTCCTCACCCCGCAGTGCCTCAAATGATTTACGAATCTCGCGCACCAGTGGTGAGTATTTTTCGAGAATAGCCGCAACGTGCTGCTCGTTGCCGGGGTGCATATCCAATTCCTTCAGAACACACCAGTTCTTGCGATAGTGGCAGCGACGATAGTCCCACTCATCGTATGAAATGCCGGTTTCAGAGCGCGGCTCACTGCGCTCAGACTGATCATCGTCTGCGCTCGGGTCAGCATCATAGAGTCTCGAGCCGGCTGCCACCAGGTAGTCTTCGGGAATCTCACCAAAGTCCTGAATGATGCTGTTTGCTGTTTGCACAACATCGTCCGGCGGTACAACAGGTTTACCATCAATGGTGAACGTTAAATCACCGGCGCCTGGATTGTCATCATCCGCGGACGGCGACATGGACACCTCAAATTGCTCGCGGTCCATTCCAGCATCGTTTGACTCGTCCTCGCCTGTGATACCTTCGGCCAACAGCGCAAGATCAGCACGAAACTTTTCCCGCTCGGCTTCGACTCGCTGTTTGGTTACCAGGCGCACCTTTTCGAGATCAATGATTCCCTGATAGCAGGTCGGCTCCGGCACATCGACACCATCCTCATAAAGCTTCCGTACGAGCGCCAGTGAATCCTCAACCTCGGCATCAGAGCGCTGAATTTTCTCGAGCGCCGCACTATCGGAATCCAGTGTGCCGGCTCGTGACAGTGCTTTTTTGAATTCGCGCATCTGCCGCGCCAGACCAGGCAGTTCGCTCTGGAGGCGGGCCAGCAAACGCAATTCTTCGACTGCGCCAAATATACGAAGTGCCCTGGCCGGCTCGCGAAACTTCGCAATTTCAGCGCACAGTATGGGTACACCGCTCGTCCTGTCAACCCGAAATGTTCCATAGCGAGTCTGTGCCAATAAATACCCGACTGTCGCTTTATAGACCTGAAAGTTCTGGTGCCCGGATTCAAACTGACGGACAAAATGTGGCAGGTAAATCGTTTCGGTATCCGTCCAGGCTGCTTCATCTTCATCGATGCTTAAATTCCTGCCTGAAAGACCAATGACAAACTTGTTCATAATGCTGACAATATCATCGAACGTCACTGAGTAGCGCTTTTGCACCAGTCGAGCAGCAAATGTTTCGACTTCGCGAAGTGCAGCACTACCGAGATACAGGCCGTCGCGATCGTAGATGTCCATCGCTTCGATAATCCACTGGGTTACACCATCGGTATCCAGCCGATCGAAGGCTTGTGACACATGGCTGACAAACTGAAAGGCCATCTCTGAATTGGATTTCGCGATCACACTCGCCCAGTGCAGGGCAAAATCCTGTGCGGGACGCTTGAGGGTGGACAGCATTCTCGCCGGCACGCTGGCCGTTCTTCTTGATGTCAGCACCGCGCCAAGAAGCTCTTCCAGACGCTCTTCTATATCACTTTCCTCAAGCGGGCAACTGATGCGCTCGGTGTACGCGCTTGGCGTTGCGGCTGCCATCGTTTGCCTAGAACAGCGAGGATGCCATTTCCCGAATCGCAGTCAGAATTTCAGGGTCATCCGTCAGGGTTTGGGAAATTGACGCATTACAGGCATCGAGCGGTGCGATGCCGAACACAATCAGCTTTGCCGCATGAACCAGCAGTCGGGTACTGGCACCCTCTTCGAGTCCGCTGCCTTTGAGGTTGCGCGTCATGCCGGCAAATCGGACCAGTGCTGCCGCATGGGCGGCATCAATGCCGGATTCATGCATTACAACCGCCTGCTCAAGTTCCGCAACCGGATAATCGAACTCCAGGGCCAAAAAACGCTGGCGGGTGCTTTGTTTGAGATCCTTCAGTACGCTTTGGTAACCCGGGTTATAGGATATCGTCAGGTTAAACCCTTCGGAGGCCTGTAGCAGCTCACCGGTTTTTTCAATCGGCAGTACGCGCCGGTCATCGGCGAGCGGATGAATGACTACGGTTGTATCCTTGCGCGCTTCCACAATTTCATCAAGGTAGCAAATCCCCCCGATTCTCACGGCGCGTGTCAGTGGCCCGTCTACCCACTGGGTTTCGCCACCAACAATCAGATATCTGCCAACCAGATCCGCCGCAGTCAGGTCATCATGGCAGGCCACCGTTACCAGAGATCGCTGCAAACGCCAGGCCATGTGCTCCATGAACCGACTCTTGCCACAACCGGTTGGCCCCTTCAGCAGAACTGGTATATTGTTTTTGTAGGCACTTTCAAACAGCTCAATTTCATTTCCCTGCGGCGCGTAGTAAGGCTCCCGGGTAATGCGGTACTCTTCACTTTCGATTCTGTGCATCTGAAAATAACTTTATACGTGTTGTGACAACGGGTGTTACAGTCGGCAGCATGACCGACAAATCTTACCAGCGCCAATCTCGAATGCCTGAAACACTCTTCTAGCGGGTAAAGTATATAAATATGGTGAAATCAGATTGACTATTCTCGCATCGCGCAATATTCATGTCCAGAAAATCCCGCTCAAATAACGCCGTCCGGCTGCAACTGAACGACACACTTCGGCAGCAAATCAGCCGTCGACTGTCAGGCTTTGAGCGGCGCTCAAATACCAGCTCGCAGTTTCGCCAGGCCGCGGTTGCGCTCGCGGTCACAGCCGGCGAAAGGGATGACACTGCGAGTTTTCTGCTGACGAGAAGAGCTAAGCACTTGAATCGGCATGGCGGACAATACGCACTCCCCGGAGGCAGACGAGATCACAATGAAACTGCGGTTGAAACGTCTTTGAGAGAACTGCAAGAGGAAGTCGGGCTTGAACTCGCGGACCGCGACGTTATGGGGCTGCTGGACGATTATCAGACAAGATCCGGATTTAATATCACCCCGGTCGTTGTGTGGGCGGGTGCAAATGTCGAGCTTTTCCCCGACCCGAATGAAGTCGCCAGGGTTTATCGAATTCCCCTTGATGACCTGATGACTTCGCGAATTCCAATGCTTGAGCACATTTCGGAATCTGAACATCCGGTTCTGTCAACGCCGCTCGCGACCCTGGGCCACCAGGTTTACGCGCCGACTGCCGCGTTCATTTACCAGTTCAGGGAAGTGGTGCTATTCGGACGCCACACCAGGGTCTGGCATTTTGATCAGCCGAAATTCGCCTGGCAATAGATGCTGAATCGACCGCCGCCCGGAGCAATTCGCAAACCGAGAGAATTCCAGCCCTTTGCAAGGTCAATTGGACGGCAGGCTCACCCGTCCAAGGAGCCAAGTTTGTCCTTTAATGCGCGATCGACTTCAGGGTGCACAAATTGTGACACATCACCACCGAGCTCAGCGATTTCCTTAACCAGGGATGCTGAGACAAAAGCATAGTCTTCGGCTGGCGCGAAAAACAAGGTGTCAATGTCCCGGTCTAGCTGCCGGTTCATCCAGGACAGCTGGAATTCATACTCAAAATCAGAGACTGCGCGAAGCCCTCTTACCACGATATAGGTACCCATATCCCGGGCAACATCGATTAGCAGTCCGGTAAATCCGACGACCGCGACGCCGCTCAAGTGGCGGGTCGTTTGTTCTATCAATGCGACCCTTTCGGATAACGAAAATAGCGTGCGTTTAGCCTTGCTGTCTGCCACTGCAACAATGACCTCGTCGAACAGTTTGGCTGCACGCTCTACCAGGTCGACATGTCCCTTGGTAACAGGGTCGAAACTGCCCGGGTAAATGGCCCGGGTGATTAGCTGTCTGTTATTCATTGAAAGTTTTGATCGTAATATGCAAAAGTGGCTCGGTTAAGCTGTTCGTACATTATGGACGGACAGAAGGAAAATTGTCTGATTTCGTCGAACGAAATTCAATGGCGCAGCAAATGGACATCAATAGTCAGGTTTGTCGACCGGAGGATGCTTTTCCACACACTTCATTTGGCGCAAGGAGCAAGTGCGTACGCGAGCCGGAGTGCTGCTGACGGAAAATTTCCCAGCTCCCCGACAGTGCCTCGGAGCTGAACTCACGCTCGACCTCAAGGTAGACACAGGCATCAGGATTGAGGACAGCACTGCGTTTTAGCAACTCCAGTGTTTGAGTTGCGAGACCCTTTTTGAACGGTGGATCAACAAAGACGATGTCAAAGTGTTTATCAGCCTGACGCAGGTATGTCTTCGCATTCATCAGCCTGATCTCAAGGTGCTGCGCCTGCAACGCAGCGGCGTTTTGATGTAAACTGCGAACGCAGCGGCGGTCTGAATCGATCAACACCACTTCTTTGGCACCTCTCGACAATGCCTCAAAGCTCAACGCCCCGCTTCCGGCAAATAAATCAAGACATACCGCATGCTCAATTTTGCCCTGCAGCCAGTTGAACAGCGTTTCGCGGGCAGCATCAGTTGTTGGTCTGATGTCGCACTCGGGATCAAACCGTATTCGACGGCGGCGCCACTTTCCAGCAATTATTCTCAAGTTTCCGGAAGACAATCGAAAGCAACTCTTATGGCAATAAGAAAGGAGTTTGCGTGCGCGAATAACGTCGCTTGAGTATTGAGTAAAAACCCACATCGCATCGTCCAATCAGGACAACGCAAGATCACATCGATCGGGTTATTCCGGTTCCAATTGTAAAATCTTTTTGACCTGATGCTAAGGTTGTCAACGATTTTGGCATGCACTGCAAAAAATGGTATACAGCAACGCTGAAAACACTTGGTCCGACAGCAACTGATCCAGACTGACGTTAAGTGTTTACCATCCAGGCGAAAGTAATTGATCAGCAATCAGCGCTAATCCAGTTTTTCATACGCCGCTCGAGTAGACGAAGACGAGTGCGCTGAATTCAGCGATACTTCAGGCTAAAATTCCAAAACTTAGCCAGCGATTTTGTAAACCATAGTCTGCATTGACAATTATTTTGCAACTTGGCAAAATTGGATGACAGTTGACCTTGAGGATTGCTTTCGGTCGTCATTAAGTGACGCAACAATTATCAACCGCATAGTCCAGCAGACAATTTGGGCGCTCGACAGACATTCTGATTGTTGTTGTAAAGTTTGGTAAATTGATTGCCAGAACGAT
>JAJDZL010000182.1 GCA_022824665.1 Gammaproteobacteria bacterium
AACGATTCGTCCACCAGTGCCTCATAGCCACGCAGAATCTGCTGGGTCTCCTGCTCCGCTTCCTGCAACTCCTCTACAGTTCTGTGGCAGGTAATCTCGTGACCACCTTCCAATTCTCGTATTGGCGGAGTGCTCTTGTCGCAGGTCCCTTCAATACCCATGGGACATCGATTGTAGAACGGACAACCTACTGCAGTAATCTCAACGCCTTTGGCGATACCAACCGCCATTTCGCGCTTCTGCATGGTGTCTTCCAGCCAACCAATACGAAGCTCGGGAACAGAGCTGATAAGCAGTCGCGTATACGGGTGAAATGGTGGTTCGAGCACTTCATCCGTTGGACCCTGCTCTACTACCCGGCCGGCGTAAAGTACGACAATTTCGTCAGCGAACGAAGCGACCGTAGACAGGTCATGACTGATGAAAACAAACGACACGCCGGTCTTGTCCCGAAGCGCGGTCAGCAACTTAATCACATTGGCACCGACAATACTGTCCAGTGCCGATGTAACCTCGTCACAGAGCATAACCTCCGGATTGGCAGCCAGCGATCGAGCCATGTTGATTCGCTGCTTCTGACCGCCCGACAACTCCATCGGATAACGACTTGCAAAGGCCGGCGGCAGTTCTACCATTTCCAGAATCTCCGCTACTTTCGCGTGCTTGGCCTTGCCTCTCAATCCATGATAAAACTCAAGTGGCCGACCCAATATCTGACTGATAGTCTGCTTCGGATTTAACGCGGTATCTGCCATCTGAAACACAAACTGAATCTTTTGCAACTCATCAAGCTTGCGATTGTTCAAGTCGCCTTGAAGTTCGCTGTCATCCAGTTTAACGCTGCCTCTTGCCTGTGGCAATATTCCGGCGATCACTCGGGCGAGAGTTGACTTCCCGCAACCGGACTCTCCAATGACTCCAACAACATGCGCGTTCTTAACTTCCACTGAAACATCGCGCAAAATCGGAATCGCCGGCTCGCCATTGACAATCCCGCCGTATCCGGCGGTCATATCACTGACTGAAACCGCTGAGATGTCCCGTTCATGCTCTTCACCAACCGCGGTGCCAAGCCCTGCAATGGGTTTCGGACGAACCGCATCCATCAAACGCTTGGTATAAGCATGAGTTGCGTGGTTAATGATCTGGTCAGCACTACCCTGCTCCATGATCTCACCCCCATACAGCACCACAATATGGTCTGCAATCTGCGCAACCACTGCCAAGTCATGCGTAACATAAATCGCCGCAGAATTCTCTTCGCGGATCACCTTCTTGAAGGCTTTAAGCACCTCAATCTGGGTGGTTACATCCAACGCAGTCGTGGGTTCATCCAGCACCATCAGGTCCGGCTTTCCACACAGAGCCATCGCGGCCATCAAACGCTGCAACTGACCACCAGAGACCTGATGAGGATAACGAAATCCTATGCGATCAGGATTCGGCAATTCCAACGCGTGATAAAGTTCCACCGCGCGCTCGGTTGCCTCTTCCTGGCTCAGTATGCCGTGCAAAACAGCAGACTCCGTTACCTGCTCATTGATGGTTATCGCCGGGTTAAATGTCGCAGCCGCACTTTGTGCAAGATAAGCAACATTCGCGCCCCGGATTTGTCGCTGACGCAAAGGTGGTGCTGTCAGGACATCTTCGCCGTTAAGCCGCACCTCGCCCCCAGTGAACTCAAGTCCGGGTTTGGTGTACGATAACGAAGCCAAAGAAATGGTCGTTTTCCCTGATCCGGATTCACCGATCAGCGCAACAACCTGGCCTTTGTAAATGTCGAAAGTTACGCCCTTAACAATTTTGATCTCCTGTTTCTCGTCGTTGTAGGCGCTGATTCGAAGGTCTTTAACCTCCAACAATTTTTCCATTTTTTGCTCATTCATGAGATTACACCATTTTCTTGGCTAAGCTACCGCCGGATTTGGCGGAAATGTCGTCTACGATCAGGTTGATCGCGATCGTGAAACTCGCAATAGCGAACGCGGGCCAAACCGCTGCCCAGGAGTTGTAAGTCAACCCTGCGAGATTCTCACGCACCATGCTGCCCCAGTCTGCCTGAGGTGGCTGCACACCCAGTCCGAGAAAGCTCAGACTGGAAATAAACAGCACCACAAACACCAGGCGCAAGCCAAAGTCAGTCGCCAGCGGCATTGCTGCGTTTGGCAGGACTTCAGACCTGATGATCCACCAGACGCCTTCACCGCGGACCCTGGCCGCTTCGACGTAATCCTGAACCATGATGTCCAGACCCAGCGCCCGTGCAATCCTAAATACACTGGACGCGTAAATGATCCCTGCAATAATCACCAGAATAGGGATTGACGACCCGAACGCAGCAATTGCGATCAGACCAAGCATGATCGATGGCAGTGCCAGTATCGCATCGTTGACCCGGCTGATAGACATATCAGCCCAACCTCCTTTGACCGCAGCGGCAATCCCCAGGGTAATGCCTATCGCATAGGCCAGAAAAGTAGCTGCCAGCGAAATTCCGATCGTCATGCGGGCTCCCCAGATAATTCTGGAAAATGTATCACGACCGAGATAATCGGTACCCAGAACGAAAGTTCCGTATTCGTTGCTATGGGCATCCAAAAAGCTGTCATCACCATCCATGTCCATTTCATGAAACGGTGCAATAAATGGGCCGATGATTGCAATAACCATCCAAAATATCACAATCGCAGTTGCGATCTTCCCAACCCAGGATAACTTGAGTTTACGTTTCGGTGGAGCATCAGGCAACTCGTCAAACTTATCGAGTTTAGCGATGACATCCTGACCTTTGTCCATGCCTTGATTTTCTTGTTTGTCAGATTCGTTCATTGCCGTATCTCCTTATTTCGGGTGTCGAAGACGCGGATTCGAAACGATCGAACCGACATCTGCAATCAGTATCAGGATGACGTAAGTGCCACAGAAAATCATGGCACAGGCCTGCACCAGTGGCAGGTCGCGGGTTTGGACTCCATCAATCATCAGCTTGGCCAGACCCGGATAGGCAAAAATCGTTTCGACGATCACCACACCACTGACTAGATAAGCAAGATTCAATGCAATAACATTGATGATTGGGCCAATCGCATTAAAGAGCGCATGACGCACGATGATCCTTTGACGCGGCACTCCTTTGAGGATGGCCATTTCAATATATGGAGAGTTCATCACGTTCAAAATTCCCGCGCGAGTCATCCTGATCATCTGCGCCGATACCACAATTACCAGAGTAATAATTGGCATTGCCAATCCGCGCAATAGTTCAAAAAACGTCATATCGTCCCGTAGTAAAGCAGTCGATGGCAACAGGTGCAGGTTGACTGCCAGTATCAGGACCATTAGGGTGGCAATAAAAAACTCGGGTACAGAAATTGTCGCCAGCGTACCAAACGTCACAGTTCGGTCCAGCCAGGTGCCGGGATGCATCGCAGCCCACAACCCAAGAATTACGGAGATTGGTATAGAGATTGCGGCCACCAGTCCGGCCATCAGCATCGTATTACCGAAGCGTCCGCCGATCAGATCAGATATCGCTGCACCGCCGGCTTTGGAAGTACCAAGATCACCAGTCGCCATGTCACCCAGCCACAGAAAGTAGCGGATGTAAGCAGGTTGATCCAGTCCTAGCTCTGCGCGCAACGCGGCCAGTGTTTCTGGCGTCGCACTCTGGCCAAGCACGATTTGCGCAACGTCTCCAGGTAAAATGCTGGTCATAATGAACACAATTACCGAGACCACGACCATCGTCGCAAGTCCAATCCAGATCCGCCGCAAAACCATATTTAGCATCATTGTTCTAATTCCTCGCTATTTGGTTTTCGGTTCTAATTCAAAAAAAAATTGAGGTCTGCACTGATTCCAATGCAGACCTCAATATCGTCGTTTAAGAAATTGTACCGATCAAAAATTTATCTTGATCAGGTATCAGGCAAGCCAGACAAATTCAGGCCATTCGTTGCCTCCCAACTGTCCGGTCGGCACATTAGGTATGCCCATAACGTTATCCGCTGTACCGTCATTAATATTGGAAAACGCCGGAATAACCATGCCGCTGCCTTCATGAATCAGCGTTTGCATTTCGCACATCATCTCGTGACGTACAGCCGGATCTGTCACTGACAGGACTTCCTGCAGCAACACGCCCATTCGCTCATTATTCCAATAAGTGTCATTCCACGCGGCACCTGGTCCGAACTGAATGGCCATCTGAGACTGGGCAGTTGGACGCATGTTCCAGGTTACCACATTGATGGGCTCACGCATCCAGACTGCACCCCAGTAGCCGTCTGTCGGCACCTTGGTTACTTTCAGATCAAAGCCAATCTTTGCACAATTGGCCTGCATGAGCAGCACTGCGTCTTCAATGCCGGACGTGACCGGTGCAACAAAAACCTCTGCACTGCTATAACCAGACTTTTCAAAGTAGTGCTTCGCCTGATCTGGATCAAATGGCCGCTGTGGCAGCTCGTGGCAGTGGTCTGCACCATGTGCCGCCGAGATCGGGGTGTCATTGGCGACAGTTCCCTTACCCTTGAGAATTCGCTTGACGATGCGCTCGCGATCCTGAATGTATTGCAGGCCCTTGACGAAATCGTCATTACTGCCTGGTTCTGCATTCTTGAGGGCGCAAATACCGAGCTGCAACGCCGCTGGTGTGGACAGCAAAGTCACACCTTCGGCAGACTCAACCTGTCTGAACGCCTTTGGATCGATTTGCGTCGACATCTGAACATCGCCGGCGATCAGTGCGTTAACGCGTGCGACCGGATCAGTAATTGCAGTAATTTCCAAGGCATCAAGATTGGGCCCATCGCGCCAGTAATTTTCATTGCGCTTATGTACGGACTTCACACCCGGCTCAAAAGATTCCATGGTGAACGGTCCTGTACCAATACCATCACCGGTTGTTCCGTTCTTGACGATTTTTGTCTGGAACAGCCCAAGCAGCACTGGTAAATCTGCATTCGGTGTATTCAAAATACATTGCACTTCATGTGAGTTGACTTTCTTCCATTCCTGGATGGATGCCAGTACGGACTTGACGACCGACTTGGATTCTTCACCCATGTGACGGTTCATGCTGTAAATTACATCGTCCGCAGTAAATGGACTTCCATCGTGAAATACAACACCCTTACGCAGTTTGAGGTTCCATTCGCTTGCGTCAGCATTCGGTTCGAATGTTTCGGCCAATTCCCCTTCCAGAGACAAATTGTCACGATGCTGTATCAAACCGTTATAGACTGCTCTGCCTCGGGTGTAGTCAATTGTCGAGGTAAAAAGAGGTGGGTCAAGCTGGTCATCCGGTCCATGCAGATTGGATGCCATTCGGATAGACCCGCCTTTCTGTGGAGTCGCAGCCAGCGCTTCGTTGCCGGTAAACAGTAAATTTTGCGCGGCAGCCACGGAAACACCAGTAACCGCCATTAGCTTAAGTACATCGCGTCGGGTGAAACCGCCTTTAACTGCCTTTTGTACGAGTCCCTTTTCGTACGGAGACAAATCGGAAAACTTCAGCTCTCCAAGTGTATGTTGGGGTGTGAGTTTATCTTTCATAGTTTCTTCTTTCTCCTAAAAATAATTCACTAATTATCAACTAAACATATTGTTTTTATTAAAAATACACTTGCAACAAGGAATACCGAAAGCCATTCAACAATCTAACTTGAATTGCCCGCGCTGGACACATTTTTGTGGCAGCACATACAAAAGCATATTTTCATATCCGTCCGATTATTAACAATTTACTCATAGAATGCAAGGATAATTTTTGAGCAATTGGCGAAAATGAGCCTTGTGACCACTTTCAAAGTCTGGGAATGAATAACCAAGATTCAACGGAATCGCCAGCTAAGTCAGATAACCAAATTGAAGCAGGCAAACTAAGTTCCAAACATAACCAAAGACTGATAAGCGTACCATGCTGGCCGAGTTCGCCCCTTACCACCGCACATGGATCCTGACTATCGTCGCGCATCGCTGACCCGCACAAAAGCGCAATAAATTGTTGGTTGCCTGCTCGCTGGCAGCCGTCGTTTTTCGGACTGCCAAATTGAGCCTGTCGAGTTGAGTCCAGGGGCAGTGTGGCACGCGAATACGTAAGTCATGTTCCCATTCCCGGGCAAGACGATGATCAAGGATGGCTCTCACCCGGCCACAGCTCATCAAGTTCGTAGCCGCGGGATTTTTTCCAAAAACGGCGTTGGTGATTTCTTTGACCCTTGGCGCGTGCGTTCAGGGCGCTGACAAAATACCTCCAAAGTGCACTTCCATCCCAGGATGATGTCTCACCAGCGTAAATTTTCCGGTCAAGGTTCTGAAGCTCCTCAATCAGTTCAGCACTATCCAGATAGCACCCCAACTCGAGCAGATTTCTAGGTGCCGAGTCTCGCCAATAGACGCAGGCCCACTCGAGCATACTGTGACTCACTAATTTCGCATCACCGGTTTGACAAGCGCTTTGTATGTTCTGCCGCAAGCGATTTTCCGTTTCAAGGCGCTGCATCCGACCCGCGTTTTCATTGAATGATCGCGCCCGGGCGGTTCGCGATTTCGCATACCATGCGAGTATCGTCAGCAACCAAATCACCAGCAGCGCGAGACTAATCAACTGCCATTGCCCAATTGCAGCAACTCCTGAAACGCGGTCCTGCGCGACGTCGGTGGGTTCAGACTGAGCGTTCCCGCCTGCTTCGTTGGGCTGCGATAAATTGATCGGGTGGCCAATATCGATCGAAATGGGCGGCAGCTTTGCGACCTTTTCGCGGTCCTCGTTAACATCCCACCAGACTATGCTGAATTCCGGCACCTCGACCCGCGTATCGCTTTGCGGAATAATCGCAAACTCGTCAGTCCGACGCACCACTGCCCAGTCATAGGTCTGCGAGGTCCTAAGGTCAGCGTTGCTGCCGCCATATATTCTCGCAGTGGCGTTTTCTTCAAAATTGACCGCTGGCAGCTGCACCGCTCGAAGTCCGACCGAATCGATACTGATGCGCCTTGCTTCGGGTTTGCCAAACTCGAACTTCGGTGCACGCCCCTGCCACGAATCAAGCAGCTTGAGATCCTGTGCCGGCAGCCAGGTTGCGCCGGTAAACGAACGCGGAATCGGCTTTACTTCAAGCGAAATCGAATTCGAACTGTAGCGCTCCCGGACATGGAATAGTGACTGCGTGACAGGGTCTTTGCGTTCAAGCAGGCAGGTAAATTCAATTGGTGGAACACTGAATAAGCCGCTTTGTTCCGGAAAAAACGCGTAGCGCCGCTCAATGACGCGGTAGTCAACTCCAGCACGCTTCGCATTGTACCGCTTATCCTGCGCCATGCCTTCCACAGTACCGAAGGGCAAATCAGGATCAGAAAGTTTGCCATTCAAAATGGGTATCGAATAAAAAAGCCGGGTTGTGAAATTAACTTGTGACTGAACATATGGATTGTCCGAAGACACCTCTACTTCCAGAAAAATGTCGGCACCAGCGACCGCGAGGTTACCAGTGAACTCGCGCACTGCCAACTGAATTGGCTGTGTTTGCTCACCGGCTACACCGAGTGACGGAATCTCGATTTGTCCCAATCTCTTAGGTTGAATTTCGAAAATCCAACTTTGCACAATATGTGGGGTGTTGTTGACGATATTGATGTTTGTCTGGGTCGACTGCCCCAGAATTTCAAAGTCCTGATGAAGTGGCGACACGTCCGGCGAATCCATCCCGGTCATCTCGCCTTCTGCGGTCAGCACAAGGTTTACCGATTCATCAAGGTATATCGGACTTCGGTCAATGGTTGCCGACACTTCAATCGCGTTTGCAAAAGGTGCACTGAAAAGGCCAGCGAATAAAGCTGTCAAACCCAAACACCAGACGATTCTCGAGGACATCATGCGACGCATATCACCAACCATAAGCGGCCTGTCGCGGTTGACCCCGTTCGTGATATTCGTAGTGAAAACGCCGGCGTAACAGACCTGCCGGCTCGTCCGGAATAACCCGCAGCCACTGCTCCATCAATTGCGACTGTTCTTTATCAGATGCCTCGTCAGCTTCGCTAAGCTGATCGGTCTGCTCGGGCGGCCGCTCTTGCACCTGCTCTCCTTCACTGTCCGCGCGCGCTTCCATCGGCGGCGCGCGTTGTGGCTCGTCAGCACTCTCCGTATTGTCCAAACTGCTTGACTGGTCATCGCGCCTTCCATCGCGGCGACCTTGCTGCTGCTGTTGCAGCACCTGCTTGACCAAATCAAGGTTAAATCTGGCATCTTCGAAATTCGGATCAAGCGCAAGCGCTGCCTCGTACTCACTCACCGCGCCTTTTAGATCGCCGCTTTTTGCCAATGAATTACCCCGATTGTAGTTGGCAATCCTGTCATCCGAATTTTGAAATTCCATGGCCGCTTCTTTGAATCGATTTTGGCGATAAAGTGCAATGCCGTTCCAGTCAAAGTGTTCGGAAAGTTGTGGATTGGTAAAGTCTTCATTCAGAACAGCCGCGGCGGCCTGCTGATCTGAGCGCTGCCACAGATCTGCCCATTCGATCGCGTGTGATTGCTGCGTACCAAGCGGGAAAAGCACAACAACCGACAGTATCCAGCCGCGTCTGAAAATCAGTGCCGCCAGCGGCAGCAGCGCCAACAAAAACCAAGGTCCCCGATCATTCCAACTGACACTCGAAACATCCTTGCCATCCGCTACATACATATCTGTACCATAGCGTATAGCGTGCAGCTTCGATTCCGAAAAGGGTTCAGTTACCAAGGAAAATACCCCACCACCGACACTGGCAAGCTCAGCCAACGCGTCCAGGTCCACCGGTGCAACAATAAACTCCCCGGACGCATCCTTCAGGAAATCTCCATTGTCCAGAGCAACCGGTGAGCCGGCTGCAGTACCGGCCGCGATAACTGACAGCCGATAGCCGCTGTCCCGCAAACTCTCGGCTGCTGAATACGCTTCGTGATCGACATCGTCGGTGAGCAGCAAAACTGTACCGCTCTGATAGCCGGAGTTTTCAAGCAGCTGTTCAGCTCTTTTCAGCCCTTCACTCGCTAAACTCCCCTGTACCGGCATCATGCGAATCTCAAGTGCCTGAAGCAGATGTAAAACCGTCGCGATGTCATCAGAAATGGGTGTGACATCAAATGCTGCACCGGCAAATGCCACCAGTCCCAGCGCCCGGTCCTGCTGGGCTTCTGCAACTTCGAGCGCCTTGAATCGGGCCCGCTCCAGCCGCGATGGCAATAAATCAACTGAATTCATTGAACGGGAAAGATCGAACACGATAACCATGGCATCGGCACTGCGGTAGAGCGGAACCTTGCCACGATCCCAGGCCGGACCGGCGAGCGCCAGGACTGCGAGCGTCCAGCCGACAATGATCGCAAGCCAGATAAACTTCTCCGAACCCCGATCACTGATTAGCGTCAACTCAGTGAATAGCTCACCGTCACACACGCGTTGCCAGCTATCCCGATAAATTCGGGTCGCAGCGTAAGCCAGCAGCAGCCCGACTGGTATCAGCAACAGCCACCACGGTCTTATAAATACAAATTCAAACGGCATCTGCATTGGTTCGATCCACGAGTGTCGATCTTTGGCTGATCAGACCGGCCAGAAAATTTTGCGCGAACAGGAAAGCCGCGATTAGCATTGCCAATGCGAGCGACCACGGATAGAGCTCCGTCACCACAAGATGTGTCTGCGCATCCGCTTCAATTGGCTCGTATTGATCGATGATCTGATAGATTTCCTGCAACGCTTTGGCATCGGATGCGTGAAAGTAGAATCCGCCTGTTTTTTCTGCAATGCCTGGCAGCACGTTTTGACCGCCGCCACCTGATCTTTTGTGATCAATACCAATTCCGATGACAAAAATTCGCACCCCGTGTTCGAGCGCAAGCTGCATACCGTCGAGTGGATCAATTGCCCCCGCTGAATTGTCGCCGTCGGTCAGCAGAATCATGATTCTGTTTTGCGCGGAGCGTTCGCGCAGCACTTTCACTGCAAGTCCTATTGTGTCACCGATCGCCGTCGCCTGGCCGGCAAATCCAACCCTGGCGTGGCCGAGAAATTCAGTCACTGTATCAAGGTCAAAGCTAAGTGGTGCATATAAATAGGGCTGGCTGCCAAACAAAATCAATCCCACCCGATCCCCGGTCCTTTTGGCAATGAATTCGCCGGCAATTTTTTGTACCGCGCTAAAGCGCGACTCATTGCCGGTCGAAAAACCTCTTTGCTGCATGCTCCCGGAAATATCCAGCGCAATCAGCAGGTCTCGCCCGGTAATCGGCACACTGACACTTTCCTCGATCCAGACAGGTCGCGCAGCAGCGATCACCAGCAAAAGCCAAATGGACACCGTAATGCAAAGTACTGAGGTTGACGGTGCAGTTGCGCTAAAGCGCTGATCATTGACCTCGCGAAAGAAAGGGACCTTGAGCGACAGTGCTCTGGACTCGCGTTTTGGCAGGAAGTGCCGCACCACAAACGGTAGCGGCAAAATTAGCAAAACCCACAGCCACTGCAAATCAAGCATCTTTTCACCTTAGCGGGCTGTCGTTTTAACCCAATTGCGACAAACCTCGAAAAGAGGTTCCAGGCGGCCGGGCTGCCTGCCTGAATACGGTGCGCTGGCCAGCACTCGACCAGGACCCTCGGTAAACTGGTTGGTATCGCCGCTGTCGTCAAGGAACTGTAACCAGGCTTCATCGCTAAGCGAAGCTACGGCGACGCGTGAGTATCTCGTTATTGCAATTCTGCGCATCAAGACTGACAGCTCCGAAACGGCTTGTTCGGGCTGCAGATCAGCCAGCGCGTCAATCTGTTCGAGCAGCGCGTCATTGCGAAAAATCCAAAGATAAGCATACCGAATAAGGAACACCAATCCGATCAGGACAGCAACAGCCACGGGCACCAGTATCCACCAGCCTATTGCAGGCGGCCAAAATTGTGGTGTTGCCGGCAAGATGACATCCCGAAGCTGAGCGAGTGGATCAATTGGCATCGTCAGGAATTAGTCTTGTCAATTGCAGCTGTTCTACGATGCAGCCGCAGTGCGTGTGTAGGCGTGCGCAAATTTACCGCGTCGGGTCTGGTGAGTCCCCCTACCGACAGACTTCCGGGTGTGAAACGCGCGCCGAAGCTCCTTGACAACATCATCGCCACACTGCAGCTGCACGCCGGCTGCATCAAGCTTGCGCAGAGTCTCGGTGATTTGTTTGTTTCGTTGATCGAGCACGGCTTGCAGTTTGCCTCGGCGCGCGGCCGAAGAAAGATGCAGCGTCGTGTATGAATTGCCATCCGTAACCGGATAGCGCCCCGCGGGCAACGCCTGTCGTTCTATGGGGTCTTGAATCCAACATGTAATCAAAGCCTGTCGCCGGCTTAAGAATTTGAGTGCTTTAAGGTTCTTGTCAGACAGATCTGAAAAATCAGTCAGTACGACAGCAAGATCACCGGTTCTAATCTTCTTGACGACTACAGACAAGGCCTGCATCATCGGCGTGCTGTTGGCACGCTCGGTTGTCGAATCAACTCGACTGAGCGTCGCCAGCATATCAAGATGCTTGATCAGGCCGTCGGTGGTGGCTGCGAGCTTAAAATGTCGGATGGCCTGGTCGGATACCCCGATTACGCTGACCAGATCACCCTTCGAATATGAGGCCCATGCAATCAGTGCCGCGGCCTGCGCGGCGACAACTGACTTGAATGCAACGCGAGTGCCAAAGCGCATGGATGCACTTAAGTCCACAACAAGATAAACAGCCCGCTGGCGATCTTCCTGAAACACCTTGGTATGGGCAGTGCCAGTTCGAGCCGTAACCCGCCAGTCAATCATGCGTACGTCATCACCCGCTTCATATTTGCGGGATTTCTCGTAATCCATACCACGTCCCAGAATCAATGACTGCAACCCACCGGCCTTAATTGCTGCCGGATTATTCGGTAACACGAGGCCCTGGGTCTGACCGCGCAAACGGATCAGGTCCCGGGTAGAAACGTGCGTGCCGCGCAACATTGCTTGCAAGAAAACGTCAGGGGACAGCTACGACCGAGATCAATTCGCGAATGACATCATCAACGTCAATTCCCTCAGCATCGGCTTCGTAGGTCAGCAGCATACGATGGCGCAGTGTATCAAACGCAACTTGCTGTACATCCGCAGGTGAGACATAGTCTCGCTGTTCGATCCATGCGCGTGCACGGGCACAGATGTCAAGCGCAATGGTACCGCGCGGGCTTGCGCCGACATCAATCCAACTGTCAAGTTCCGCAGAGTACCGGGCACTGTTGCGCGAAGCGTCGACGAGTTCAATGATGTACTGTTCGACCGCTTGCGACATGTGAACCGCCAGCATCTGCTGGCGCGCCGCGACGACGGTATCGTAGTGGATTTGCAACGATGTATCTTTGGCGGCTGCCGCATTGCCAGTCACTTCTGCACGGGCAATTTTCAATATCTCGTGCTCTTGGGATTTCTCCGGATATGAGACGCGCACATGCATCAAAAACCGGTCTCTTTGAGCTTCGGGTAACGGATAGGTGCCTTCATGTTCAATCGGATTCTGGGTGGCCATGACCATGAACAGCCTGGGCAGCGGATAGGTTTCGCTGCCGACGGTAATCTGACGCTCTTCCATCGCTTCGAGCAATGCGGACTGAACCTTGGCAGGGGCACGATTGATCTCATCAGCAAGAATGATCTCGTGAAACAGAGGTCCGGGCCTGAATTCAAAAGTGCCTTTTTCGGGGCGATAAACCTCGGTACCTGTCAGATCAGCCGGCAACAGATCCGGCGTAAACTGAATTCGGTGAAACTCTCCCGCAATAAGGTTTGCAAGTGCTTTCACAGAGCGTGTCTTGGCGAGTCCCGGGAACCCCTCCAACAACAAGTGACCGCCACATAGCAGTGCGATCAGCAAGCGGTCAATCAGCGCTGACTGCCCAACAATTTCCTGCGCCAGGAGTTCCGGAACCCTGCGAAGGTCTGCAATTGATGAATCGGACGATCTGGATTTCCAGATTACGTCCTTAATACCAGCTGACATCGGATCAAGGCAACCTGTGTTTCGAACCGCTCAGCTAAGATGCGAATTAAAAAAGTCCAACGTCCTGGACCACGCAAGCATGGCATCTTCAGCATCGTGCCGTGCCGTGGTTGGATTGGCAAAGCCGTGATCAGCCTCATACCAGTAGTTGGCATAGGCTTTGCCTGCAGCATCCATTGATTTTTCAAACCCTGCGACCATTGCCTGGTCAATGAACTGATCCTGGGTCGCAAAGTGCCCTAAAACCGGGCCGCTCAGCGTACTCACTTCTGCCGCACTTTTTGCGCAGCGGCCATAGTAAATCACCGTCGCGTCTACGGGCGTTGCAAGTGACGCATTTAACGACCAGCCACCGCCAAAACACCAGCCTACCGTGCCGACCTTGCCGTTGGACTTGGGGTGCTCGCGCAGCCAATTGATCCAGGTTACCAGTGCGTCGGTCGCCGCATCGGGCTGAATGTTCCCCATCAGCTCACGCGCCTTATCCGGCGTTTCTGCCACTTGCTTGCCGTACAGATCAACCGCAAGCGAAAGAAAACCGGCTTCGGCGAACTTGGGTACCACGCTACGGATCTGGTCGTTCAGGCCCCACCACTCATGAATCAGCAATACTGCACCTGCTGGCTCCGTTGCAGGTTCCAGAAAATAACCGGTTAACGGTTCGTCAGCCATCCATGATTCGACTGACACATTGTCCTCGCTGGCGGCTGTAACCGAGACTTTACCCACAGTTGCAACAGCAAGTGGTACACCGCCAATAACCTTGAGTGCGCTTCTTCTATCTGTCATGACAAACTCCGATTTTTCGCAAACTTTCACGGTGAGCAGAATTGTTCACCAAGTAAAATATGAATTTTACTATTGATTAGTCGCCATTTTTCTGCTTTGAATTTGCCACTTATGCCACGCGCCGAAGGACGAAAAAACGATCAGTTGCGCCCGGTAAAAATCACCCGCGGATTTACCAAAAATGCCCTCGGTTCAGCCCTCATTGAGAATGGCAATACAGTTGTATTGTGCACTGCCAGTTGCGAGGAGCGGGTGCCATTTCACCTGCGCGGTAAACACTGCGGCTGGGTAACTGGCGAATACAGCATGCTGCCGGGTTCAACCAAGGTTCGAAGCCCGCGCGAGGCGGCCCGGGGCCGTCAGGGCGGACGGACGATGGAAATTCAGCGCCTGATCGGAAGAAGCCTGCGCTCCTCAGTGAATCTGGAAGCGTTGGGTGAACGTACTTTTACGGTTGATTGTGATGTGCTGCAGGCAGATGGCGGTACTCGCTGCGCATCAATCACTGGCGGTTTCGTTGCATTGATTGACGCGATCAACAAACTTAAGGCCAGCAACAAAATTACCGGCGAACCGGTGATTCAACAAATCGCTGCGGTTTCTGTTGGAATTGTGAGCGACGAGATTATGCTGGATATTGATTACAGTGAAGACCAGTACGCGCAAACGGACATGAACTTCGTTATGACTGAACATGGCAAGATTATTGAGGTTCAGGGTACTGCGGAAGCAAAGGTTTTCTCGCTTGATGAACTCGTTGAGATGACCAAGCTCGCGCAGGCTGGTATTGCTGAGTTGACTGATTTACAAACCCAAGCGCTTTCCCAGTGAAAAAACGTATTGTCCTTGCCAGCGGCAATCCCGGTAAGATTGATGAAATCAACCGGATGCTGGCGGGCACTTCGATTGAAATCGTTGCGCAATCCGAGTTTGGAATTGACTCAGCTATTGAAGACAAGCCGACATTCATCGAAAACGCGCTGATCAAGGCCCGCCATGCGACCAAGTACTGTGGGCTGCCCGCCATCGCTGACGATTCTGGGCTGGAGGTGGATATACTCGGCGGTGAGCCGGGTGTCATCTCGTCGCGCTATTCGGGACCCGATGCAAACGACGAGAAGAATATCAGGAAGCTGCTTGGCAACCTGGAAGGTCTCGACGGGCGCGACCGCAGCTGCCGATTTCGCTGCACGATGGTGTATTTACGGCACGAATTTGATCCTTCACCGGTCATCGCCCAGGGCACTTTGGATGGCATTGTGCATCATACAACGCAGGGGACGTTCGGCTTTGGTTACGACCCGATTGTATGGCTCGAAGACAGGCAGTGTACGCTCGCCGACCTGCCGCCGGAAGAAAAGAACAAAATCAGTCATCGCGGGAACGCGCTGCGCAATCTGGTCGGGAAATTAATGCATTTGGTAGAGACTGATGTCACATAAGCTTGTACTGCTGCGCCATGGACAGAGCCAGTGGAATTTGGAAAATCGTTTTACCGGCTGGGCCGATGTTGACCTGTCAGAGCGCGGGATTGAAGAGGCGCGAAGTGCTGGCAGGGCTTTGCACGACGGAGATTACCGATTTGATATTGCGCTGACTTCCGTTCTCAAGCGATCCATTCATACGCTGTGGATTGTGCTGCATGAGTTGGATCAGGTGTGGCTGACAGTTGAAAAAGACTGGCAGTTGAATGAACGCCATTACGGTGCGCTGCAGGGACTTAACAAGGCCGAGATGACGCAACTTCATGGCGAGGAACAGGTTCATCGCTGGCGCCGCGGTTACACGATTCGTCCGCCTGAAATGGAAGCAGAAGATCTTCATGCGCTAAGTGTTGACCCAAAGTACCTGGGTCTTCAATCCGTTCCTTCGACAGAATCGCTGGAGGATACTTTCAACCGGGTTGTAGCGTACTGGGAAAGATCTGTTCGTCCATTAATTCTAAGTGGTAAACGGGTGCTGATTGTGGCGCACGGGAACAGTTTGCGCGCACTCGTCAAATACCTGGACAATATGTCTGACGCCGACATCACCTCCCTCAATATTCCGACTGGAATTCCGCTTGTCTATCAACTGAATGATGACCTGACACCGAAAGAGCACTTCTACCTGGCAAACCAGGATGCTCTGGACAAGGCGGTTTCGGAAGTAAAAAACCAGAGCACCGCGCAATAGGAGCCGCGCCAGCCTGCCGCAGCTTACACAGTAAAAATATCAGTTTTTGCGAGAAGAGGATCATTGAACAGTCAGCCTGACGTTGTAGTCATCGGAGCCGGCGCAGCTGGAATCTCGGCAGCACACACGCTCATTGAATCGGGATGCAGCGTTGTGGTCGTTGAAGCGGCGAGTCGAATTGGCGGACGCTGCTGGACTGACACAGAAACATTCGGCGTGCCCTATGACGTTGGCGCACACTGGATGCATTACGGCGCGAATAATTTTTACCTTCAGTACGGGAAGCAGAACGGATTTTCGATCTATCCTGACAGCAGAAACTTTCATTTTTTTCGGCACGACCGGGAACAGCCAGGCGGGGATGCGGTTATCCGGGAGACGCGCGACCAGTTCGAGGCTGCCATTCAGATTGCTGCAGACAAAAATCTCGACATTTCAATCGAAGAAGCGACCGACGAGCTCGCACCGTTTGAGTTTGCAACCATCGACTTCATTTACGGGCCATGGATCATGGGCAAGGAAGTTGCCGATTTTTCGGTGCTTGATTATGTATCCGCACCAGACAGCGAAGACTGGTTTTGTCGGGAGGGATTCGGTTCAATCATATCGCACTATGGGTCGGGGCTGCCTGTTTCGCTAAACACCAAAGCTACTGAAGTTGACTGGTCGGGAAATGGCGTCAAAGTAAAGACCAGCAAGGGAACAATCGAAGCGAAAGCAGCGCTGGTTACAGTTTCGACAGGCGTACTTAAGGCCGGTGGACTTAAATTCTCACCGACGCTGTCAAAGAAAAAGCAAAAAGCGTTTCGTGCAATCTCGATGGGCTGCTATGAGCACATCGTACTACAGTTCGATGATGGCAACTTGTTTGGAGAATCGGACAGCTACGTCATTCGTATGTGGGACGAAAAAAGAGAATGTTTCGGAGCACTCGTCAATGTTTGCGGTAGTGGCCTTGCATTTTGTGATATTGGCGGGCAGACCGCCCGCGATCTGATTGCCGAAGGAGACGAAGCGTGCATTGACTACGCATTGAGTCAGCTGATTCAGATTGCCGGGAGCAATGTTGCTGACAGTTTCATCAAAGGTGCGGCATCCGGGTGGTTGAATCATCCATTCAGCCTTGGTGCTTATGCCAGTGCAAAACCTGGGAAATTTCACATGCGGGAGACCTTAAGGGAATCGGTTGGCGAGCGAATATTCTTTGCCGGTGAGGCGTGTCATCCGACACTTTGGGCATCAGTCGCCGGTGCGCACTTATCCGGTCAGGAAGTCGCCCGGGAGATTGTGAGACTGCTGCAATAACTGAGC